>JACKQB010000002.1:600000-866021 GCA_024233115.1 Akkermansiaceae bacterium | reverse complement strand
CAGGCAACCGAGCGTCTGGTAGTGGCGCAGGGCGCGCTCGGAGAAGCTGTCGCTCACGCGTTTGTCGAGCCCCTCGTCGGCTGCCGGGTAGAAACGCCCGACCGCGCTGTTCACCCAGTCCGCGAGATCCCTCAGGGAGAACTCCGGGTCCATCGACTCGACCTGGTCGAGCTCCTCGACGGCAAGCCTGGGAATGGTGATCACGGGTTCGGTGGTGGTTTTTTTCTTCATGGGCGTGGCCATCATAGGGGCAATATTTAATAATGCAACAAAAAGTTGCAATGGCACCAAAGTAGTGTAAAAATGCAGCCCGGCCCTACGGCGGAACCCCCGGCTGAAAACGGTCGCCCGGTCGCCAAAACAGAAAGTGACCTGCCTCCGGAATCGACAGCGCGGGTGAGTGCGGTTTAAAACCGAAGCAAACAGAACGGTGTTCCCCGTCCCGCGCCTCACGCCAACGGCACGTGCTGCAGGTGTTGCAATCCTGCATTCATGCCGGAAGCGGCCTTTGCCCTGCACCCATTTTTGACTTCCACCCATGCCGACGCCCTGCACACCCCGGACTCCAGGCTACCGTTTCAAGGACGGCAAGCTGATGATATTCAAGGAGGACGAGGTCATGCTCATACGCGGATGGGAGGAGCCCATGGCCATCGCCAAGGGGGAGGGCGCGTGGAAGCCCTTTGTCCCGGAGTTCCGGCTGGTGGCGCCCTACCGCCGGGCGCGGAAGGCGGCGGCGGGAAAGGGGGCGAAGGAGAGGCCCGCCCCGGACGACGCCCAGCTCAGCCTCGACCTGTGGGGGGCGGACGACAGCGGGGAAGCGGCTGCGGACAAACCCGCGACACCGGCACCCCTCACCCTTGCCCGTCAGCGGAAGCGGGCCTTCGACGCGTTCCGTTTCTCGATGCCGGGGGAAGTGGCCAGGGTGCTGGAGCGCTTCCGCAGCCACCAGTGGAGCCTGCTTGTCCTGCTGGCGCACGACCGGAGCTTTCTCGATGTCGCCGTGTCCAACCCGGTGCTTGCCTATGCGGTGGCGGACTGGCTCCCGGAGCACCCGGGACACAAATCCGGACTCGGCAAGATGCCCCAGCGGGACCTCCTCAAGCTGCTCAGGCTACCCGGCACCGCAGCCCTGGTGAAGCTCTTCCGCAAGATCCCGCCGGAGTCGGTGGACCGCCGCCTGTGGAGACTCCTTCTCGCCGTTCTGCGCAAACCCGACGGAGAATCCTCGAAACTGCTGGCGCACGTGCCCACCATCAACGTCGGGGTGATGGAGCTGATCCTCACCCGGCACATCCGGCCCGCTGTGACCCCCGCGTTGCTGGAGGAGGTGGCGGCGGACAAGCGGGAGAAATACCGTGGGTGCGCCGCCGCCATGCTCCGTGACATTGCGGCGATGGAGGACGAACTCAGGGACGGCCACCGGCTGCCCCCGCTGAGATCCGTCGCGCGGCTCCGGGAACTGCACGCGCATGTCTCGGAGGAGTTCCGGAAACTCGAAACCCTGCGCAAGGTCCACGGCCCGCTGCCCCTGCCGCCGCTGCCCGGCATCCGGGGGAGGATCGCCCCGTTGCGCTCCCAAAGCGATCTGCTGGCGGAGGGGCGGGAGCAGAAGAACTGCGTGGCCAGCTACACGTCGGAGGTGGCGGCGGGAAAATGCTACATCTACCGGGTGCTGTACCCGAGCCGGGCGACGCTGTGCATCCGCCGGATGCACGACGGCAACTGGGGCATCTCCGAACTCGAGGCCTCCTGCAACCGCAAAGCCCCCGCAGCCACCCGCGCATTTGTCGAGGAGTGGCTGGCACCGTGCAGGATCGGAGTCTAGCGGGGCGGGGAGCTTGTGGAACAGCGGGTGGTGTTTGAAGTTGTCTTGGCCACCGTATTTTGCATAGTTAGATAAATTCCATGAAACCAACTTTCAATGAGCATACTGTTCTGGACGGGTATCGTCTCATTCGTTTCATCGGAAGAGGAGGTTTCGGTGAGGTTTGGTTATGTCGTTCCGAAGTGATGGGCGACTACCGGGCCTTGAAGATGATTTCCACATCCAACCCCGGGCATTTGGAGAAGGAGTATCAATCGCTGCTGCATTATCGTAATGCGGCGGCTCGGCTTCGCTCACCTCACCTGGTTGCTATCGAGCATGTGAATCATGACAAAAACGGGCTTTATTACATCATGCCCCTGGCCGATGGACTTGGCTCCGAAGACCCCGGGGATCCGGATTGGGTGCCCATGAGTTTGGCTGCGAAAATTGAGGCGCAGAGGAACCGGCCCGGGTGGTTTTCTAGTCGGGAAATTGTGGATACCGTGGGGAAAATTCTCCAGGCGTTACAGACGGTTTCTGATGCGGGCCTCGTCCATCGTGATGTCAAGCCGGACAACATACTCTACTTTAACGGCCAGCCCTGCCTGGGGGATGTCAGTTTGCTGGGAGAGGATGCGGCGATCATTACAAGGCGGGGCACTCCGGGTTATGGAACACCGTCGTGGTATATTGGCGGGCACCCGGACATGTATGGTGCCGCGGCGACCCTGTACACATTGCTAACAGGAAATTCACCGGACAAAATGGGGAGGACTGCATTTCTCTGGCCGCCGCAAGGTCAGGATCGTTTTTCTGAAAGCGAGCGTTCCGAATGGAAGCGGCTACACGGTGTCATACGCCGCGCCACTGAAGAAGCTGTAGCGGAGAGATACGTTGATTTCAATGCCATGGCAAAAGACCTTGAAGGCGTGGCGCCGGAGAAGGCCAAGCCGTCAAAGGCACACATGACAATGGCTGTGCTGGGTATGGCTCTAATGGTCATGCTGGTCATTGCGTGGATGAGCCGTCCTGTGGGGGAGTCCCGCGCCCAGGACAGTGGGGAGGCGCAGGCACCCCGCACCCTTTCGCCGGGGGGTGGGGCTACCGGTAACCCTCCAGAACTGACCGATGAAGAGAAGGCCGATTACCGGGCCATGGCTGCGATGGTTCAAGCATACATGGAAGACGGCAAATATGAGAATGCCCTTGCCTGTATAGAAACCCTTTGGGCTACCTATCCCCAATCCCGGGATCAACCATCGTATTCGATAGCGCGTGCCATGGCACTGCAGTCGCTGGGGCGCATTGATGAAGCCAAGGATGAGCTGAAAAAGGAAGTTCACCTGTCCCCCCAAATCGCTCCCATGACTGCCCGGAAAAAAATATGGGAAGAATTGGGTGATTTGAATGCCGCGGAACACGACTTGACGAGAATCCTTGATAAGTATGGGCTGAATACATTTGTCCTCTATCTGCGGGCTGATGTCAGGGCACAGAGAGGTAATATCAAGGGGGTGCATGCGGACAGGCAGTTGGCATACAAAGCCAACCCCAAGGAGCTGGAGCAGCGAAAGCTGGTGGACTCAATGTGGGCTGCATACGAAGCGGACTACCCGGCCTACAAGCAATACTTGGAGAATACAAAGCCGAAGACAGGGGGGCGGGTTGACGGGGCGTTAAAAGGCCTGGCGGGAATCAAACATGATGATGCCTGGGTTCTCGAAGTCTTTGACTCCATCGTGGACGACATTGTGAACCCGGGGGTCCCTTACAGCCAGAGCGCAATGAAAAGCAGGAGGATGATCTCAGGAATGATGCGGGACAGTTATCAAAAAGGGGATTACGCCACTACATTAGGCCTGCTCGAACGGACAACCCATTCCATCCCAGCCCTGGCTAAGACTCCTGTGCTGTCGCTTTTCCGGGCCCTGCTTCTCAAACGTCTGGGCAGAGACAAGGAGACCGGAGCGGAACTCATCAGGCTCTGTCATCGTGACGACAACCCGAGGCTCATAGAAGCACGCATCAGCCTGCTCAATGCCCTGGACCGCAAACAGGAAGCCCGGGAGTTGCTGACCAGGATGATTCAAGCGATCCAGTCGTCCGGCCAGCGGAGCGGGGAACAGTCGATTCGTCTACTCAAACAACGCGCCAGAATCAATGTCGTCATGGGGGATTTCGGCAAGGCTCACGCTGATTACGCAGAGGCCCTGGCGCTTGCTGCACAATTGCCGGACAAAAAACACGCCCTCGGAATCAAGGAGGCGGGGAAGGCCATGGAAAGGATTTACCCGGGGTATCAATCCGATCTGGAAAAATAGTTTCATTTTATCGGGGAGATAATGAGAGTCCATCCGAACAAGGGGATGGAGAAGGTTGCATCCTTGATTCTTTCATGAGCCCCCCGGGTGATTGATGGGAAGCCGGGGTAGCCGGATCTGCTCCCGGAAAACGGGGCTAAACCCAATTGAAAACCAAATTACCAACTAAACCATTATGAAAAAGTATCTACTCGTAGCCGTCACAGCTATCATTGCGTCTGTAGGAATCACTTATGCTGCACATTCCATGCGAGACGTGGAAGGTTGTTCGAAATGTGAATTAGGCCATAAGTGTTCCCATTGCAGCGGATCAGGATGGCGTCCGGGCAGCAATCAAAAGTGTGCCTGGTGCAATGGCTCTGGTGCTGACAGTTCGTATTAGGATTGTGTGTTAAAGAGGTTGGCCTCTTACTACGGTGGGAGGCCAACCCAAACTTTGCCCCCGTAACCATGGACGTTCTTGATTGGTTTTGTCTATCAGGCGATCAGCTTGCACAGGGAAGTGTTTTTACTAACAATGGAATTAGTCGGTTTCGGGTTCTGGAGGAAATGTCACCTTCCCCGACTCGCCGTCCTGATTGTTAGCGTCGGGGGATTTTCTTGTTTCTCTCCCATAGCGGGTTCGGCTGAACCCGGGAAGCTGCCCGCATTAGAAAGTTTCTTTTCAAAATCGACTCATTTTGCCGAGAGCCTGAGTCCGGACGGCGCACAGGTGGCTTATCTTAGTGAGGGAGAAAATGGGCGCAACATATTGTGGCTTGTCGGTATAGATTCGGCATCAGGTGATCCCAGGCGGATCTCGTTTGAAGATCATGGTGTCGTCTGTTATTTTTGGATAGGGAGCCAATTTATTTTTTGGCAGTCCAGTGGGCCGGAAGGCAGGGTGCGGCTATTTCTCTCTGACCTTGGTAAGAGGGCAACGCGGGAGATCTTAACGGAAAAGGGTAAGTCGGTTTCCTTGCAAGGTGTAGCCAGTGCGGGGAAACCCTGGATCTTGATAGGTCTCGCAGACACCCCGACAGCATTCCCCGACCTCTACCGGTTGGATTTAAGGGAAGGAGCCAAGCCTGTATTGCTGTGCAAAAACAGCCATGAAATCATGGCTTGGGCATGGGATTCCAAGGGGGAGGCAGTGGCGGGTCTGCGATGGACTCAAGCTGGTGCCAAGGAGTTACTGAGGTTGGATGACGGCGGGGCTAGAGTTGTTTTTAAGGGAGAGCCAGAGGATGACCTGCGTTTGTTGTCAGCTACGCCTGATGGCTCCCGGGTATTGGTGCTGACCAACAAGGATACAGACATCACGCGCCTGGAATTCATTGATCTGGACAGCGGTCAGCGGACAAAGGTGGCTGCTGACCCACTTGGAAAATTAGATATTGGCGAAGTCATCTTTGACAGTGGGCAAGGGCTCGTTCTCGCCACCAATTATGTGGATGTAAAGTTGCGGTGGAAATCAGAGTCCAAGACATTTAATCAATTGCTTCACTCGGTTTCTGCCATGCCGGGTTTTGATCGGATGATTTGCCTGGGTTTTGACTCTGACAAAAGACGGTTTTTAATAAAAACCATCACGGACAGGGACCCTGGCACAGTGTATCTTTATGATCTTAAATCCCGGAGTATCCGCAAGCTCTGGGTAGAACAGCCTATGATTGATCGGTCCGCTTTATGTAAAACCAGGAGATACGATTACAAAGCACGGGACGGTTGCCGTATCCCGGCTTACTTGACGCTTCCCCTGCATGCAGAAAAGCCTTGGCCCTTGGTCGTATTTCCACACGGGGGGCCAAGGATGCGAACTTCTCCAGGCTATGATGGCCGGGTGCAGTTTCTGGCAAGTAGGGGTTATGCTGTGCTCCAGCCCAACTTCCGGGGATCGCGAGGTTACGGAAAAAAATTCATGAATGCTGGTGACGGCCAGTGGGGGAGAGGGGTGATGCAAAATGACATCACTGATGGCGTGGATAACCTGCTGCGTAAGGGCATCGTTGACCGGCGCCGCGTTGCCATTTTAGGAGGGTCGTATGGTGGTTATGCTGCACTCGCAGGCTTGGCATTCACGCCGATGCGTTATGCAGCAGGCATTAGTTTGTTTGGTATATCCGATTTACAATCCTATGCCAGTTACGCACCGATCGAGTGGCAGGCATATACAGGAGACACGGTACGTCGTCTCGGCGGGGCAAAGGCTTTTGAGTCTCTTGAGCATCTTTCACCTGTGAACCATGCCGCTTCGATCATGGCTCCCTTGCTTATCTATCATGGAGTAAAGGACAAGCTGATCCCCGTCAGTCATGCAAACCGAATGGTCAGCGCAATGCGTGAGTACGGCAAGCAAGTGGAGTATCTACAAGCAGATGACGAGGCGCACGGTTTTTCCCGGCCCGAATCAGAAATGGCGGTTTACCGGGCCATCGAGATATTTTTGCATCAACACATCGGAGGGAAAGTAGGGCCGTTACCCGCAGAAGCAGTCACCGCCAGGCTCACGCAATTTCGTAGAGCCGGAAAACCGAAACCGGTTATTGATGACGCGGGCAAATGTAGATGAGCGTTCAATGGACGGCAGGCGATTGGCTGGGTGAATAGGTATTTTTTAAACTCTGGGGGAGATATTGTGAATCCTCCCGAATAAGGGGGTGTCCCGGTTGACGTCTTTCATTCTGTGATGCGCCTGCGGGCATTTGATAAAAAAGCCTTCCCGGAACCTATAAATAGCCGTATCAAGACATGGTAACAATGCCTGCGCAATTTCCACCGACATCCGTTAATCTGCTCTCCAAATTAAAAGAGGGTGGTGACTCACATTGGCAGGTGTCCTGGAAGAGGTTTCTAGAGCTATACCATGCGCCTATTGAGATGATCGCCCGGGCCTGTTACCGGCACCATACCGGCGGGCACGAGCCGAGTTCGGGGTTGATAGAGGATGCCGTGGCAAACACCGTTGCTGATTTTTTCGCCCGTGGACAACACCGCTATGACAGATCGAAGGGCAGGCTCCGTGCCTACCTCCGGATGTTGACGAACGCGCGTGTGGTGGATTTGCTGCGTAAAGAGCGCCCGATCAATCACCAGCCAATAACAAGCAGCGTCGAGACCCCGGACATGGAGCTTCCGGCAGAATCGCAGACAGAGATGGCGGCGTTCAAGCAATCCCTGCTCGCTACCTTGGTTGAGGACCTGCGTAACCGCATCCCGCTTCGTCAGTTTGAAATTTTCGAACGGGTAAAGCTTAAACACCAATCACCCCAGTATGTGGCGGAGGATCTCGGAATACAACGGGCGATGATCGACCGCAATATCTACAAGGCGATGACGGCACTCCGCGATTTAGCCCAACAGCCGGAATATCAGGAGGAATTTTATGAATAATTGTTATGGGCATGTAGCGAGAGCCGCCCACCTCATTCACCTCAGAACGACATTAAAGCCATGGACACCATTACTTTATTAACCCGCCTAAGCAGCGAGCCATACACGCAGGAAGAAGAAGCCAGCCTGATCAATGAGCTGTCGGCGGCCTATCACATGGACGAAGCCTCTGCGGGCAGCCGCGACGTCCAGCGCATTGCGGAAAAAGTCCGGATCCGGCTAGCCAAGGAGGAAGATGGCAATGACTCATAGACTCATAATTACCAGCCTGCCGCCCCCCGAAATGCCTAATCGTGAAATTCGACGGAAAATTGTCTAGATTATGCTTCCACTGAAGCAGGTGATGTATTAGAGCGTGTCTAAAAAGTCCTAACGGGCTAATCTAGCAGTCATGATCCTCGACATTGCTATTAGAATGAAGGCCTCAGATGACTCGACGGATGTTTCATAGTCCTTGGACAGTCTCCTTGATTTGGATAGCCAGCCGAAGGTTCGCTCCACGATCCATCTCTTTGGAAGCACCTTGAACCCCGACACCTTGTCGCATCGTCTTACGATATCGAGTTTGATCCACCTATGGCGTTTCAGCATCGCCACCCAATCCACCAGTTTGCCCGCGTATGCGGAGTCAGCCCAAATAACCTTGAGCCAACCGAAGCTGCCATGGGCTTTTTCAAGCAGTAGGCGGGCTCCATCACGATCCTGGATGTCCGCGGTATGAACCTTCAGTCCGAGGATGAGTCCAAGGGTATCCACGAGTATGTGCCGTTTCCTTCCCTTGACTCTTTTGCCTGCATCATATCCACGAACTCCGGCGTGGTCAGTTGTCTTAACACTCTGGCTGTCGATGGCCGCAGCAGTCGGGGCTTTTTTTTTCCGGCCTTAAGCCGGACAAGACCACGCAGGTGGTCGTGGATTTCCTGCCAAAGGCCGCACTGCTTCCACTTCATGAAGTAATAGTAGCAGATCCTCCACGGCGGCAGGTCATGGGGCATCATCCTCCATGCACAACCACTGCGCACAATGTAGAAAATCGCGTTGACGATCTCACGCCTGGCATATCTCGCGGGGCGCCCGAGTTTTGAATTGCCGGGAACAAGCTTCTTGAGCACGTCCCATTCCTTGTCTGTCAGGTCGCTAGGATAGGTGTTTCGTTGGTCCATCCATGATTCTATTTCTAACAGAATACATTGTACAGCCTATTCTGGGCAGATGACGACTTTTTAGACACGCTCTTAGAAAAATATTCACTGTTTTGCTACAAAATTCCTAGAGATTCTCAGTCATGAAAACAATAGTCCCAATACATTTGATTCTCATCTTGCTGGTTTTTTTCACCTGTAACTCGTACAGTCAGCAGGCTAAAGGCCTCTATGCATACGTCGATTTTAGGGGGGATTCAGACTCCCGTGCCAAAGTGGCTCAATTCACAAGCGCAGGTAAGAATGGCGGCGGCTACAATTTTAGGATTCCCCCATCGGGTCGGTTGATTACAATCGATTCATCTAAATACCGTGGTGCCGTTTATTATCCCTCTTTAGAATATGGGATATCAGTTCAAACGCATAAGAATAAGCTCAATGAATTGAAGGCTTTTGCAAAGAGGTTCCCCGACAGCAGTCGTTACTTAACTAATATGATTAACAAACTGTCGCTGCGTATCCAGCAAATGGAAAAATCGGCAGAAGTGAACAACGCTCCAGCCAATAAAGATGATTCCACAATCAGTAGTCTCGTGTTGAAGGATGGAAAAACCTATAATGATGTTAGAATTAGAAAAAAATTGCCAGATGCCGTCATGATACTACACAAGGCTGGGACTGCTACCATCCCCTTCGAGCAACTGCCTGATGCATTGGTAAAAAAACTGGGTTTTGATCAAAAAGAGGTTGCGGAATACCGGAAAACTGACGAAGAAAAATGGCAAGAGGAAGAGGATAAGCTCAGAAATGAGATGGCAAAGGAAGAGCTTATTCTAGCAAAAAAAGATAAGTTGAAAAAACTGGCACTAGAAAAGCAGCTTGCTAACTTAGTCAGGCCCATTAGGCCAGCCCACGGCCAAATAGACCGAATTATTCAAGGGCGAGTGCTGAATGTCCTTGATGACGGCATACTTATCTCAATAGGCCAAGCTGGGGTATGCAAGGTCGAAATGGATTCGGCTGGCTATGTTGATGATCAAATCGTTTCCGATATTGTTGAGCTTACAGGGCGTCGTTTTCAGTATATAGCTGTTAGTGGTGCCAAGAAAACAGTTCCTGTATACGTTCCGGTCACCCGAAAGATGCGAAAATATGTCGAAGATAATGACATCTATCTAGCAGCTAGAAATGCTATAGAAAGCGAGATCTCGTCGATAGATGGAGCTGCGCTAGAAAGACGAAAAGATAGAGAGGCATTGCTGGAGGACAAAAAAAAGGCGTTCCTGAGCCTCCATGCACGGCATCAGAGTGCCAAATAGCCCGTAGTGTTATATCGGGGCATTTGCGAACTCGGAACCTCCTGCAGCAACAAGGCCTCGCCGCCGCCCCGCATACCTCGACAAGTTGCTGGCACCGTGCAGGATTGGTGTCTAGCGGGGTGAGGGATGGAATGCTGTTGGAGAGCAACTTTAATTCTGGCATTTGATCCAAAATTATCTATATCTGGGACAGATTTCCATGGCTGAGAAGCAAGAAGAATATACCAATGCCCTGCGAGCCGGGACTCGTCTCGACACCTACGAGATTGAAAAAGTCCTCGGTGCCGGCGGCTTTGGGGTGACCTACCTGGCGCGGGAGGTCAACCTCGGTAAATACTACGCTGTCAAGGAGCTGCTGCCGGACGGTATAGCCGTTCGCCAAGCCGGGGAGGCCACCGTGAGGGCGAAGAGTTCCGGGAATCAGGATGATTTCGAGGCGACGCGGAAGTACTTCATCTCGGAGGCCAGAATCCTCGCCGGAATGAGTCATCCGGCGGTGGTTGGCGTGCATCGCCTGATGGAGGCGAACGGCACCTGCTACATGGTCATGGACTACGTCGAGGGGGAAACGCTGGGGGACTACCTTAAAAAACACGGTGGCACGTTCCGCTCCAAGGCTGAATTTGAGCGGATCTTTTACCCGCTGATGTCGGGGCTGGATTTGCTGCATTCCCAGGGGATCATTCACCGGGACATCAAACCCGGAAACATCATGGTGCAGCCGGACGGCTCTCCTGTATTACTTGACTTCGGGGCGGCCACCCAGACGCAGGGCAAGACGGTGACGATCACCCAGATGCTGAGCGCCGGATATTCGCCCTTCGAGCAATACACCTCCCGGGCGAAGCAGGGCCCCTACACGGACATTTACGCGCTGGGAGCCACGATGCATAAATGCATCACCGGTGAAAAGCCGGATGACGCCAGCGACCGGGTGTATGATGACGGATATAAAGCCTTGGCTAAAAACAAAGAGTATCTGGGGGCTTATGGGAAATCTGTTTTGTCGGCGGTGGACAAGGCATTGTTGATGGATGCGAAAAAAAGGCCGCAGGGGGTAGATGCTTGGCGGGAGATGATGACGCCGAAAGGGGATGCATCTTCCCCGGATCGAGTCAACCCACCGCCATTTCCTAAGATGCGGGGGGCTGATGCTAATGCCACCGTCTCACCTAAAGTTCCGCAGGTATTAGAAGAACCTCAACCGCCTTTACCTTCTCCTGCGCCGATTGCGAACCCTAATCCAGACCCGGTTTTACGGGCACTCAAGCTTAAGCGGTGGAAAAAGGTCAAATCGATCATGACGGCTGTATTGATATCTAGTGCGTTATTATTTGTGTTTGGAGTGATTATGGTTGTGATTCTGGGAGAAGGTGAAAATAAGGGGCGGCAGAGCTCACGTCAAATTGATCCGCGAATGGAGGCCCTTAAGATAGCTCAAGGCTTATTTGCATCGGGCCGGTCTTTCCCGTCTGATTTTTTTGATAAGGTGGATAAGGATGATTTAAAAGCGCTTGCTCAAGAAGGAAATGTGGATGCCCAATTTTTGTGGGGGAGAGTTCACAGCTCATCAGTAGGTTTACAAAATGATGACCGTGAAGCAGTGAAGTGGTATAGAAAAGCAGCCGAGCAGGAGGATGCAAGAGCTCAGAATTGTTTAGGGGAAGCGTATTTCTTTGGGATGGGAGTCGGCAAGAATAAGGCCGAGGGAGTGAAATTGATTAGGAAAGCCGCCGAGCAGGGGTATGCGGAGAGTCAGTATAATCTGGGGCTGATGTATGCCGAAGGAATGGGAGTAATCAAGGATGATCGAGAGGCTGTAAAGTGGTATAGGAAAGCTGCTGAGCAGGGGCTTGCAAGTGCTCAGAATTATTTGGGAGTAATGTATAGCTACGGAAGGGGAGTTGGTAAGGATCGGTGGGAGGCAGCGAAGTGGAGTAGAAAAGCAGCCGATCAGGGGCATGCGTGGGGGCAGTATAATACGGGATATAGTTATTTATACGGCATAGGCGTTGAGAAAAACGAGGAAATGGCCAAATGGTGGCTTCAAAAAGTGGTCGGAAATACTGATCCAGATGCAAAAAAAGCGGCTGAAAAATTGTGGGCTGAAAGGCCGAAGTAACTTTAGATGCGGGTGAAATCAACGCTGACTTCGCCCAGGGTGAGTATGTCGCCTGGGTTGATTCTTGTCCTCTGGCCCGGGTTGAGCGGTGTTCCGTTGATGCGTGTGCCGTTGGCTGATTGTTGGTCGATGATAGCAAAGTTTCCTTTTCTGAATGACAGGATAGCGTGGGCTTTGGAAATGCTTGAGTTGTCGATGACCAAGTGGGCGACTCCCGGTTTTCTTCCGATGGTGAGGTTGTAGCCGTATTGCTTGAGGAGTTCTTCGCTGATAGGGAGTTGAACGTGATGGGCGGATGAGGGGTCGCTTTGTAGCATCCAGGAATGTGATTGTGTCTGTGGTGTTGGTTGAGGTGGCGGTGCTGCTTGGTGAAGGAGCGGGTCTGTAACGATTTTCCCTCCTTCCCACCGAGGACCGTGCGGTGCTGCTACCGGCTGATCCTTGTGCCTGGCTCGTTGAAGTTTTGTATATCCGGAGACGCGGCCGGCATATTGAGCAATTGTCTCCGACTGGGGTTTGTTGCGCAGGGTGACCAGGATGTAGACAGCGAGGGCGAGGATGAGAATGAGCAGGAGCCAGGTTGTCCATCCGAATCCATCGGATAAGATGTCTTCTACGGGAGTCGAGGTGATATTGGCAGAGATGTCTTTTCTCTCAAGGATTTTGATAAGTTCGGTGATGCTGGACGATAGTTTTACGTTGTCTGCGAGAGTTAAGTTATTATCCACTTCAGCGTCTAATCCTGCGGTATTGATACCAATCACTCGACCACACTCATCGAGTAGTGGGCCTCCGCTGTTTCCGTGCCCAATATTCACGTCATGATCGATGACTTCAAGTTTGGTTGAATAATGTTGGAACCATTTACGTTTGGTTGTTTTGCGGATCTCCCCACTGCTGACTGTTGGGTCGAGAATTTGAACGATGCTGGAATCTAAGTCTTTAATAACCCCTCTTTTGTTAGAAAATAGCAACCTGTAGAAATCCTCCATGCTTTCTTTTGGCAGGCTGGCGGAGGCAGGGAAGCCAATGGCGTAGGCTCGGCTTCCTTTTTGGATTGGCGCGCTGCTGAGGGTGAGTTCGTCGCATTCAATATCGGGAACTTGGATGATAGCCATGTCCAATTCTTTATCGGACCACTCAACAGTGGCATCTTGAAGCTCAATGGAGTCTTTTCCGTTTTTTCGACCTGCGACAAGTAGTTTGAGATTGGGGGTGGCAACCACGTGCCAGTTAGTAACGATGAGATTGTCCCCTATGTAAAAACCAGATCCTGAGCTGACACCTTTTTCGTTAGCTGCGAATATCTGCACTACTCCCTGTTCTGCATCTTTGGCCACAAATTTTTTAGGGCCTTTATTGCAGGAGTTGAGGCAGCCAGTCAAAATGAGCAAGCTGGTAAAAAGGATGATATTGAGAGATTGGTGCATGATGATAAATGGGTAGGGGGGAGTTAGTCAAAGTCTATTGCTCAGGAGAAAGGAAATAGCAGAGGATGATGGCGACATCCACCAGAGCGATGAGGATCAAGAGGATGGCGGTAAGGTTCCATTTTAGATTCGATGATGGTGGTGAATCGGATTGATCGGTTTGCGGGATGAAAGCGATGGCCACGGTGGTGTTGTCACTTTTCTCTCCGTTCCGGGCAACGGCGTCCATGACGATCTTTCTAGCGTATTGCTCCATTGTCATGCCCGTGGCGATAGGAGGGAGGGGTTTGTCATTGGGTCCAAGGCTTTCCCAGTAGCCATCGGAGCAGAGGAGAAATGTGTCGCGCGGTGAATAGGTGCAGGAATCGTAGTCCACACCTTTGAAGGTGCTGGCCCCCAGGCTTTTGAGGATACGCCCCTTGTCCGGGTGGGAGTTGAGTTCGTCCTCGGTGATTTCCCCTTGTTGTAGGAGGAGTTGCACAATGGAGTGGTCGAGTGTGCGGGTAATGGATTTGCCGTTGTTGATCCGGTAGAGTCGGCTGTCCCCCATGTGAACCCAGTGCGCTTCTTTTTTGTCGGTATCCAAGTAGAGAGCAACTAACGTGCTGGACGGAGTTCTTCTTTCGTTAGGGTGGAGCTCCCGGATGGCATCGTGCGAGAGCTGGGCGATGGCTGTGAGGTCATCCTCCGGAGCAGGGAAAACACCGTCGTGCATTTGCCAATAGTCCTTGGCGCATTGGATGGCCGCTTGAGACGCCGCGGCGCCACCGACATTGCCGCCCACGCCGTCGGCCACAACGATGAGGTGGGAGCGGTCATTGGACCACATGCCGACCGAGTCCTGTTGTTCCTCCCGAGTCCCGACGTGGGAGAATGAGGTTGTTTCAATATTTTGCATGGCGAATGCGTGAGGTGAGGGGTGATGAGGGAATCAATCGGAAAGAGTGGCCCGCATCAGGCTATTGAGCATACGACCGGAATCGATGATGTATTCACCCTTTCCAATCTGGGCGAGCTGTTTGAGAAAGGTCGGCGCCTTTGGGTCCATGTTTTCGGTGCGGGCCAGGATGGTCGTGATTTTTGCGGAATCAGATCGACGCATAAATTGTTTTGCCAATGCGATTGTTTTGCCGGGGTCCTTGGCTGAGGCATCGGTAATGACAATGATGATCGGCTTACTTTTCCCTGGGCTCCACGGCATGTTGATAGCGTCAGAGATTCCGTAGGACAGGGATTCCGGGAGATCACGGTTGTTGACAACAAAAGCCGTCAGGCTGTCAACAAAGGTGTTAAGCTGATGGAAAGACGTGTCATTCATTTCCCGGAGTGGGAAGGTTTTGGTAACGTAAGTATTGGCGTGACCTCGTTCGACGATATCCTTGTAAGCCACAAATCCAATTCGGGTGCGTTTGTTCACAAGTTTAAGAATGTCCACAACGTCCTTGAGGTTGGCTTTGATGCCGTCGATGTGGTCCTGCATACTGCCGGTGGTGTCACATACGAACACCACTTCGATGTCTTTGGGCTGCAAGGCATCTGCTTTGGTTTCCGCCTTTTTGATGGCCTCTTCGAGCGCGGCTATTTTCCCCTTGGCGGCATCAAGTTCGGCGATCTTCTGTTGGGCTTGCGCTAGTTTTTCTTCCAGCCGTTGGTTTTCGTCGATGGTCGGTGCTTTTTTCAGGTAATAGGGGAAAAGAATCACGGTAATGATGACGAACGCTCCCATAGCCGAAGCAAACAAATCGAGCGAGGAAATGCTGAAGATGTTCAACTGGCGGGATGGACGGCGCATTACATGTGCAAACTAGGATGGAATGCTGTTGGAGAGCAACTTTAATTCTGGCATTTGATCCAAAATTATCTATATCTGGGACAGATTTCCATGGCTGAGAAGCAAGAAGAATATACCAATGCCCTGCGAGCCGGGACTCGTCTCGACACCTACGAGATTGAAAGAGTCCTCGGTGCCGGCGGCTTTGGGGTGACCTACCTGGCGCGGGAGGTCAACCTCGGTAAATACTACGCTGTCAAGGAGCTGCTGCCGGACGGTATAGCCGTTCGCCAAGCCGGGGAGGCCACCGTGAGGGCGAAGAGTTCCGGGAATCAGGATGATTTCGAGGCGACGCGGAAGTACTTCATCTCGGAGGCCAGAATCCTCGCCGGAATGAGTCATCCGGCGGTGGTTGGCGTGCATCGCCTGATGGAGGCGAACGGCACCTGCTACATGGTCATGGACTATGTCGAGGGGGAAACCCTGGGGGACTACCTTAAAAAACACGGTGGCACGTTCCGCTCCAAGGCTGAATTTGAGCGGATCTTTTACCCGCTGATGTCGGGGCTGGATTTGCTGCATTCCCAGGGGATCATTCACCGGGACATCAAACCCGGAAACATCATGGTGCAGCCGGACGGCTCTCCTGTATTACTTGACTTCGGGGCGGCCACCCAGACGCAGGGCAAGACGGTGACGATCACCCAGATGCTGAGCGCCGGATATTCGCCCTTCGAGCAATACACCTCCCGGGCGAAGCAGGGCCCCTACACGGACATTTACGCGCTGGGAGCCACGATGCATAAATGCATCACCGGTGAAAAGCCGGATGACGCCAGCGACCGGGTGTATGAGGATCGTTATCAGCCGTTGGTCGAAAACGAAACCTATGCAGCTCGGTATGGAGTCTCCTTGTTGTCGGCAGTGGATGCGTCTTTGCGGATGGAAATGACCGAGCGTCCACAATCTGTGGAAGTGTGGAAGGGTGTGATGGGTAACGAGGTGAATGTCGTTCGATTCCCAGAGTTCGACCCAGATGCTGATTCCCCCGCTCCTGAAATTTGGCTAGAGGAAGAAAGATTAACCCAAAGTGTAGAAAATGGACAAGCACCACGATCATTGTGGCCTCCAGGTCTGGGAGTGTCTTCCAGGAGACAAAGGCGTGGTTCCCGGAGGTCTGAAAATAAAGTGAAGATGCTTCTGGCGGGCGGAACACCAGAATTTGCGGCTACAGATAATGACGTCTCCGAACCTCCAATCATAAAAGAAGACACGAGCATTCCTGCTTCACCAAAGGATGAGTATCTCGCGAATGACAACGAAATTATCTACAGTGTAATTCGGGATTGGTTCAAATTTGAAGGCAGAATAAGGCGCAGAACCTGGTGGATATGTTGGTGTATTGCCCTGCCGTTGTTGATTTGGGGGAACAATGCAGAGAGTAATCTGTTAGCTTTCATTTGTTTCCTTGCCAATTTCTTACTATTGCTCCCATTAAACGTCAAAAGACTGCATGACGTTGGGTATTCTGGTCACTGGCTTTGGCTGCTCTATGCGTCGAGTTTCTATTTATCCAGCCTAGACCTATTCATGGGAGTTCCGGGTCTTCTTCTTCTGTCCCTTGGCCTGGCTTCAGTCTTCAGTATATTTTATATTACTGGTCTCATTTGTTTCCAGAAAGGTCGAAATAAAGCGAACAAATTTGGTGCTGCCCCCAGTCATATACAAGAGATTTGGCTGTAGTTACGCGTGAGAGGTATAGCGCTCAACTCTCCGAGATCAAGGTCAAGAACTACAGTCAGCATCCCACGAAACGATCCAGGCCGGTTGCTCTCAAAGGTGGCATGCCAAGGCCAGTTGATGGACATAGATCTGATGAATAAAATAGGCAGTTTGTTTGGTTGTCATCATCTGTTAATTCTGTAGTCTCCTGCTATGTCTTCAGCTCATCAAATGACGAACCAGAGGTGTTCCATGAAGTTGGTTGTTCGCAGTGCCGTAGTCTGGCTTCTCGGGCTTGGTTGTGTGATGGGGGGATTTGACCCGTTGTTCACCTCGGCAACCGAGGATGATGGCAAACCGCCGAAGGTGGTGTTTGACTACAAGCTCCTGCCGCATGAGGCGGTGAGCAAGGTGGAGGTGAAAGCGGACGGGCAGGATGTTATCGCCAATTTGGTTTCTTACACTGATGACGCAGCAAAAAAATCAGCGGTGCTGTTTTTGGTGGATACCAGCGATGCCCGGCGCGGCCAGGAAATGTTGCAGGTTAAAAAACTGATAACGGCGACCTTGGCCAAGGCCAGGGACGGCAGGCACAATATTGGCGTGTATCCATTCACTGGGCAGCTTAATAATGCGTTTGCCCCGATGGGCAGCTCCTTGAAGGATGTGGCCCAAAAAGTAAAGTCGTTGGAGGCCGGTGGGAAAAACACCATTCTTTATGGCAGTGTGATTAAGGCGATTGCGGAGCTGGAGAAGGTGCAGGCGGACAGAAAATCTCTGGTTGTGATCTCTGACTGGCAAAGTGAGGATGTGGTGTGGGGTGCCAAGGACTTTACGAAGCGGGCGACGAAGCGGCTGAAAGATTTGCGTATTGTGTGTCACAGCATTATTTTAGTACACACATCGGATAGTGAGCTGGATGTCGCGGAAGCACTCACTAATGTGATGCACGGACAGATGATCAAGGTGGATAAGGCAAACATCACGATCCCCTCATCCTTTGTCGCGGGGCTTTATCAAGACCTCGAATCCGGTGGATCGGCCCAGATTGATTTGATTGGGCGCGAGCAGGCGAAGAAGGTGGAGCTTTCGGTAGAGGTTGAGGACGGAAAAAAATACACTTTCACGTATGACCGGACTGAGAAGCTCAACAATCAGCAACCGTCCGCTGCTGAAAAAATTCTAGGGGATGCAACAGCGAAGGTGGATGCACTCGTCAAAGAAGCAGTAGAGGCTGTTGGGAAAATAGATCCCGCTTCGACAGATAGGCTGGTCGAGTCAAAAAAAATCACCGATGCAGCCATGGTCAAAGTGACGGCAGCCGTGGACCAGGCAAAGAAAATGATAGCCGATGCCAAGCTTACCAAAGAAGAGGCTGACAAGGCGGTGTCCGGACTCGATAAGCTGGCAGACGATGCGAAGCTCAGCTTTGAAGATCTCTTGAAGGGGCTCGGGGAAAAAGTGCCCCCCGCGGATGAAGAAGACGATGCTGCATCCGCCGGGCCGGACTCACCCGCGTCTACCAAAGCCGATGCCAAGCGTCTGTTCGGCCTCCCCATGTTTGGAGTGATTGGGGTTGTTGTGGCTGTTATCTTGGCAATTGTTATTTTTGTTCTGAACCGTAAGAAAACGCAACATGACGATCTGGGAGATTTTCCGATCAGTCCAGCCACCGACGCACAGTTCGCCGAGGTGGAGGATGTGACGGACCCGGGTATTCCCGGATCGGTGTATCCCAAGGAATTTGAGTTTGGGAATGGCACTGCGATTTGCCAGACACTTCCGGCGGCCAGTGAGACGGTCGTTGCCCAGCTTCTCTTTGGTGACGGTGGAAAGTATGGGGTGTTTCCCATCAGTAAAACAGCAGTTAGGATTGGGCGCGGCAGCGATAACGACCTCACCTTTAAAAACGACAGCGTGTCCCGGCATCATGCGGAAATCCTTTGCAAGAGGGATGGCAAGTTCATCGTCACTGATCTGGATTCAGGGAATGGGGTGTTGGTTAATGGAGTGGAGGTTACCCAGAAAGAGCTTCGCGCTGGTGACTCTTTGGAGGTGGGGGAAGTATGCTTCACTTTTAGCCTGAAATCCTAGTTAGGTAGCCGTCCCTGGCCTGTCCATTAGGGGGAACATCATCACAATGAAAAGACTATCCACGGCCCTTCTCTCACTCGGGGTAGCCATTGCGATAGTGGTGTTCCTCAACATCTTGCTCAAGGGTGGTTGCGATTCGGCCAAGCTGTTGATCAATAAGGCCACCGAGGAAAAAGTGTATCTATCAGAGCAGGCATTCATGTGGGCTTTTTTCTGCATAGGGGCTGGTGAACTGCTTTTGAGATTCAGAGATTCCAGCAGGGAAGTCCATCAACTCCACCGGAAAATCCTTCCAGAGGACGAGTCGGTTGTTTTAACCTCCAAGGAGCTTCCCGAGCTTTACAAGCGTGCCCAAAAAGCAGGGGACGCCTACTTGCCGAGACTGATCCAGCGGATCGTCAGGAAGTTTCAAATGTCAAACTCATCAGAGCAGGCGAACAGCGTGATGGATTCCAGTCTGGAGCTGTTCCTCCACGAAATCGACCTTAAATACAACATGCTGCGTTACATCATGTGGGTGATCCCGACGATTGGTTTCATTGGCACCGTGCGCGGGATTGCCGACGGGCTGAACCGGGCCGCTGCGGAATCTCATGCGGGAAATACAGACGACTTGCTCTATGTGGTTTCCATGGATCTTGGAGTTGCTTTTTACACCACCTTACTTGCTCTGGTGATGTCCGGGGTACTCGTGTTAATGATGCACATTTGCCAAGGCCGGGAAGAGGGCTCTCTGAATCAATCAGGGCAATATTGCATCGACCACCTCATCAATAAGCTCTACAATCCGTAGGAATCCAGTCCACAAGTTTTTTAGAACATCACCCGTATTCACAGACTAACCCAACATCGAACAACCAACAAAAAAATGGACCCCGACTCCGATAAAACAAGAATAATTCGCTCCAACAAGGCAACTCCTCAACCTCCTGCTCCGTCGGATCAGGATGATGCTGACGCTACCCGCATTCTCAAGCCGACCGGTCATGCTGCCCGACCTTTGTCCGATCAAGTGAATGATCCCGATGAAACCCGTATCTTACCAAGGGCCGGGGGTGCCACGCCGGTGACTGATATACCTCTGGTCGGTGGACTGGGTGACTCACCGCCTGCCGGTGGTAATGATGCTACCAGAATCATTGATTCCAGTAAAACCAAGTTGGTCCGCAGATCCTCGGTTCAAAACCAAAGTGTAGAGGCCGGTCCCTCAGGAGGCCCTGGAAGTTCGATGGCTGATCCCGTGGTCGGTTGGCTGGTCGTTATCGACGGCCCGGGACAAGGAAGTATGATTTGTATCGGTGAGCAGGATAATCGGGTAGGTAGAGGCGGCGGCCACGATGCACCACGGGTTTGCCTCGGCTTTGGAGATGCTGGCATTTCACGAAGTAATGCTTTTGTTATCCGCTATGATCCTAAAAAACGTCGATTTAAAATCCTTCCCGGGGAGGGAGCTAATATTGTCTATCTCAATGATGAGGATCTTGATAGTCCAACTGCCCTTAAACCGGGAGACATCATTGAAGTGAGTGAGACCAAACTTCGATTCGCTCCATTCTGCGGCAATGACTTTGACTGGGCTGATGTCGAGGCTGAGAGTTCAGAATAAACGAGCTGATGTTGCTGTTGGACAAAGACTTTGCCGGAGTGCAGATTGCAGGCGCCCGCCCTTATCAGGAAGACGCCCAGGGGTTTGCCTCGTTGGATGCTGTCGCGCAGGTCGGAGGAGAATCAGCGGATACAGATCCGGCAGATTCTGAATCTGTGCCACATGGTGAATCCGGGATCGGGACATTGCTCGTCATTATGGCGGACGGCATGGGCGGTGAAAACGCCGGCGACTTCGCCAGCCGCTGCGTGGTTGATACTTTTGTGGATTACTGCGGTCGATATGCCCGTAAAGAGAGGATTCCTGCGATGCTCCGGTCTGCTATGCTGGCGGCTAATCAGGCTTTAGCTGCCGCGATGGATGAAAATCCAGACCTCGAGGGCATGGGGGCTACGTTGTTGGCTGCCGTCGTGACCGAGGGTTCATTGCACTGGGTAAGTGTGGGTGATTCCCCCCTGTATCTCTACCGCGACGGAGAGCTATCCCAGATCAATGAAGACCATTCGATGATGCCTCTGCTGCTGGAGCAGGTGGCTAATGGGACTCTCAACCAACAGGATATCGCCACGCACCCGGACCGGAATGTGCTTCGCGCTGCGATGACCGGGGAAGAAATCGAACTGGTAGATTGCCCGCTTGAAGCGACTCTTCTATTGCCGGGTGACATTGTCATTGTAGCATCCGATGGGATTCAGACACTGGACCAAGCGGCGATTAAAATGCGTTTGGACAGGCATAAAAATCTGACTGCCGAGGGAATTACCAAGAAGCTTCTCAAGGCCGTGGTCAGGGAGGCAAATCCCAAGCAGGATAATACCTCCATTAATGTGATTCGGATCCCTCTTCCCGGAGAGGGCGAAAACCGAGAGGGGGACGAGGAGCTGCAAAGCAAGACCCGTCTCATTCGGCGTGGGGTAACTCCACCAGTCCAGTAGTGCAGGTCACTGATCCCCCCATTGAAAGACGTAATATGAATGAGTGTCATGTCAACGCGCTACCCGCTGGAACCCGTCTTGACAATTTGATCATAGGAAAGGTTCTAGGGCACGGCGGGTTTGGCATTACTTATCAAGTCCGGGATTCCGGGACGTCGGAGGTTTATGCGGTCAAGGAACTGTTTCCTGAGGGCATGGTGGTGCGAGAGGGGGATACCCGGACAGTGTCTGCCAGAAGCGCGGCAGATGAACCGGATATAGAGCTCACACGCAAACAGTTTGTCAATGAAGCGCAGGTGCTCTCTGCGGTGAACCATCCTGCTGTGGTAAAAGTGCATCGGCTACTGAAAGCTAATGGCACATTCTACATGGTAATGGACTATATCGAGGGGCGTGATCTCGATACCGTGCTTAAACAGCGTGGCGGTAAGATCAAAACCCAAGCTGAGTTGCTTTCGGTTTTTTTGCCAGTGATGAATGGGTTGGGTGTGTTGCATTCAAGGGGGTTGGTGCATAAGGATGTCAAGCCTGCAAACATCATGATTGCAACTTCGGGGAGATCCATTTTGTTGGACTTCGGCTCGGTGAGCCGTGTGCAGAACAAAACTGTCACTGTTGAACAGGCCGTGAGTGCAGGCTATTCACCCATTGAGCAGTATTCCTCCCAATCAAAACAAGGCGCCTATACCGATATCTATTCATTGGCGGCCTCGATGATGCAGTGCATCACCGGGGAGAAGCCGCCTAGCGCCTGTGATAGAATCAGTTCGGATAATCTGATGCCACTGGTCGCTCATGTAGATTATGTGGAAACATTTGGAGCGGTGTTTTTGCGTTCCATTGACCGCGCACTGCAAATCAGCGCGAAAGACCGGCCCCAATCGATCACCCAGTGGATCTCAGAAATGGGGGTGGATGGGCATGTCGCCTTGGAATCTTCTGCTGTATCGAGAACAAGATTCGTGATCGGGAGGTCCCGTGAATCCGATTTAGTGATCAATGATTCATCCACGTCAAGAAGTCATGCGGAATTGTCGTCGGATCATGTCGGACGGATTTATATCACGGATCTAGGTAGCGCTAACGGCACAAGGGTCAATCATCCGGATTCCGGGATTACGGAGCCCCACCTGTTAAAGGATACAGATTTGGTGTATTTGTGCGAGAATTACCCCGTGCCGGGGAGTATTTTGCAAAAATATTACAGGGACTGGCAGCAGAGTGGCGGACGTTTGAAGATCGGCATGACCATGGCAGAGGTGAAGGTCTTCTCATTGCGGGACATCCATATTGGCCCTGGCACTGAAGCCGATCTACCCTTGCCTGAAAATGCGATGGGCAAGGTTCACCTTTTTTATGATCGTGGATGGAAGCTCCAGATCATCGAGGAGCCGGTGAAAGTAGACGGGCGTTCCATCGGATTAGGCATCGTTGATTTGAATGCCTTTGCGATGATTGATGTCGGTGGATTTGAATTTACCCTGTCCTCTACCTCCCAGCAGTTGATTGTGGCTCGCCACTGCGCCATTGTCTTGGCGGGATCCCAGCTCGGGTGGATGAGGTCATGTATGGGCGGGATGAGCCGTATCACTAACAAGATCACGCAAGAAATGTCTCGTTTTTTCGAGAGGGTTCAACAAAATAACCGGGCGTCATGATCGAGATCGCACAGAGTAGTTAGTGAATGCCATGCCTGAAGAATACCGAAATGCCCTTCCTGCGGGGAAGCTCATCGACACCTATCGCATTGAACGTGTGCTGGGCGAGGGTGGCTTTGGCATCACCTACCTGGTGAGAGAGCTGAACCTGGACAAGCACTTTGCCATGAAAGAGCTGCTTCCCGACGGCATCGCCATGCGACGGACGGGGGACACCTCATACGTCGAGGCGAAAAGCAGTGGCACGGAAGCTGATTTTGCGGCGACACGGAAGTATTTCATCAGCGAGGCCCGGGTGCTCGCCAGGATGGATCACCCGGCGGTGGTGAGTGTGCAACGCCTCATGGAGGCAAACGGCACCTGTTACATGGTGATGGATTACGTCGAGGGGGAAACCCTGGGGGACTACCTTAAAAAACACGGTGGCACGTTCCGCTCCAAGGCTGAATTTGAGCGGATCTTTTACCCGCTGATGTCCGGTCTGGAGGTATTGCATGGGCAAGGGATCATTCACCGCGACATCAAGCCTGGCAACATCATGGTCAAGCCGGACGGTTCTCCTGTATTACTTGACTTCGGCGCTGCCACCCAGGTGCAGAGCAAGACGATGACCATTACCCAGATGCTCAGTGCCGGGTATTCGCCCTTCGAGCAATACACCTCCCGGGCGAAGCAGGGGCCTTACACGGACATTTATGCACTGGGTGCGACGATGCTCAAATGTATCACGGGGAAAAAGCCGGATGACGCGAGTGATCGGATGTATGGGGACCGGTATAAGCCTTTAGCTGGAAGCGAGGCTTATGTTTCCGTATATGGTGAATCTCTATTAGCCGCAGTGGATGCGGCGTTACAGATGGATGCCGAACGCCGTCCTCAGGCGGTGGCTGAATGGCGGCGGGTGATGGAAAGTAAAGAGCAGGAGATAGGGGTTGATATCCCGGCCCGGAAAGAAGTTTCTGTATCAACACCAACCTCGCTTGTGCATGAGCGCCCTCTTGCCGTGCGTATAGGGGGGCCAAAACAAGAAGAGGCCGGATGTCGATCGTTTATATCACAGACGAAACGTGACCTTGCCTTTTTATTGTGGATGATGGAAAGGAAATGGGGGGTGAGAAACCCGAAGGCGGTATTAAAGGCTTGGGCAATAGCATGCGTGATTTTTGTGATTTTCTGTATAGTTATGGTTTCGATTTTAGGGCACCTCTAAAAACTGACGTTTCCACCATATCATCATCTACCGCCGGTTTTTAAAGTTGTACGGGCAGGTGACGATGTAGTCTCGGGGCTTTTATGAGGTGGTTCGGTGTTGTTGGTTGCTGGCTTCTTACGTTTGGGAATCGGGTTGCCCCTTGTTTTGGCTGTTAACGAGCTAACAGGGCGTAGCGATCCATGTTGTAGGTGAGGTTGCAGAGGTGGTTGTGGCTTGTCACCCGCCTCAGGCCAATGCTCCGGCAGAGGTCGGCTCCCATTTGCGCCATCCGACCGAAGACGTGCTCCACCCGCACACGCATCCGGCTGATGGTGTGGTTGGTTCTGAGTTCCTGTTCTGTCAGCGGCTTGTTCCTGTGGGATTTGCGCATGAGGTGTTCTTCCGCGTTGATTTCCTCTAACACGTATTCCTCGTTCTCTTCGCTGTGGTAGGCACTGTCGGCTAGCACGGCATTGTCCTTCTCATCAAGGAGTTGTTTGAACACCCGGCTGTCGTGGACTTCCGCTGAGGTGGTTTCGCTGCAGATAATGAGTTTGCTCTTCAAATCCACCTTGGCGTGGTTCTTGTAGCCGTAGTAGCTTTGGTTGTTCTTCTTTGTCCAGCGGGCGTCGGTGTCTTTCTGGCGTCCGACGGATTTGTTGGTGTCAAATTCTTCGGGGCGTCCGCCTTGCTTGATTCTTTTGTTCTGGCTGCGGGTGTTGCGCTGGCGCGGGGCCTCGGTGAAGCTGGCGTCCACAATGCTGCCTTCACGGGCGATGAGGTTTTTCTTTTCCAGTGCCGCAGTGAAGGCATCGAACAGCCGACGGCTTCCTTCGCGGCTGTTTTCCTCGATACGTTCCTTGAAGACCCAGATGGTCTTGGCATCGGGGTAGTCGTCGCCCAACTGAAGGCCAAGGAAGTGCAGGAAGCTCAGGCGGTCGCCGATCTGTTCCTCGGTGGCGTCATCGCTGAGGCCGTGGTATTTCTGGAGGATGAGCACTTTGAGCATGAACACGGGGTCGAAAGGGGGGCGGCCTCCCTTGTTCCAGTCACGGTTGGCGTAGCCGCAGAGTTCCTCAAGTAGCGGGCGGAACCCTTCCCAGTCAATGATATCGCGCAGCTTCAGGATGCCGATTTCACGTTTCGCCACCGCCTGCTGGTGTTCGATGGCCGAGAACAGGTTGCCTCCCTTGTCTTGCTTCCGGTAGTTGCTCATGCAGGGAGTTTCGCTGCATTGCCTTTGTTAGGAAAGGTTAAATGAGCGCGCAGGGGTTTTTAGAGGTGCCCTTTAGGGGGTAATGAAAAAAAAGAGCAGCAGAAGGCGAAAGAAAATACTGAAGAAATAGCGCGTGTGAAAGAGGTTGATAGGCAGAAAGTAACAGAACGAGCAAAAGAGGATGATAGGCAGAAAGTAACAGAACGAGCAAAAGAGGTGGAGCGAAAAAAAGAGTTAGAAATACAACGCAAAAAAGTATTGTTTATGGGTAAAGCAGCGGGAGAGAAAAAGCTGTTTAATATTGCGGGGAAAGAAGTGGCCTTCCACTGGTGTCCGCCTACGGGAGCGGGTGGTTTTATGATGGGCAGTCCAGATGCGGAAGATGGTCACAATAAAAGTGAAACGCGGCACAAGGTGGTGTTGAGCCAGGGGTTCTGGATGATGGAGACGGAGGTGACGCAGGGGCTGTGGAAGGAGGTGATGGACGGGGGCAATCCGAGTTCTTTTAAGAAGGGGGACGACTATCCGGTGGAGCAGGTGAGCTGGGAGGATTGCCAGAAGTTTATTGAGAAGTTGAATGCGAGTGGCAAACTGCCGGCGGGTTTGAGGGCGGCGTTGCCGACGGAGGCGCAGTGGGAGTATGCGTGCCGGGCGGGGCGAGATACAGTGTTCCACTATGGGAACAGCCTAGGGAGCCATCAGGCGAATTTTCATGGGAATTACCCGTATGGCGGGGCGGCGAAGGGGAGTTACAAGCAAAGCACGGTGGAGGTGAGGTTATACCAGCCGAATGACTGGGGTTTGTATGACATGCATGGCAATGTGTGGGAGTGGTGTGCGGATTGGTATGACGAGGAATATTATGGAACTACATCAGCAGGCAGAGACCCCGCGGGAGCTAAAGATGGCCGGTACCGCGTGCTGCGCGGCGGCAGCTGGAGCTACGTCGCCTGCAACTGCCGCTCGGCGTACCGCGGCTGGTACTGGCCGGGCTACCGGGGCAACGTCAGCGGGTTCCGTCTTTCCCTCCAGGTTCCTGCCCGGTAGTGAGCGTAGCGGCGTATGGAACGAGCTGCCGGGAGGCGGAGCCCCGGCAAGCGAGAGGAATAGCGCGGAGCGAACGGTGGCAGGAAAGTCCTTTAAGAGAGTTCTTGCCCTTGCGTCGATTGATGAAAAACGCTAGAACCGAGTACCCGCATTCAATCAATCGTAAATTAGCCATGCCTCCGGACGAAGGAAAAACAAGAATGGTTCACAGAGGTGGATCCAGCCCCTCTGAGGACTTTGAAGCAACGAGGATTATCCAGCCAGCCAACCCATCGTTAATCATCGATGCGGACGATGGAGAAAAAACCCGACTTGTGCGGCGACCATTGACATCCCGCTCTGACATTTCATCGATGGTGTCGATGGCCAGTGGCCCGGGAAGCTCTGCTGAAGATCCTGTCGCCGGATGGCTGATTGTGGTGGCCGGTCCCGGTAAAGGTCGGCAAGTGATCATTGGTCAACAGGACAATACCGTTGGCAGAGGCGGGGGCGAGAATCCACCACGCGTTTGCCTGGACTTTGGCGATGCTGGAATTGCTAGGAACAATGCGTTTATTCTCCGCTATGACCCCCGGAAGCGACGCTTTAAAATTCTACCGGGGAGTGGCACCAACATTGTCTATCTCAATGAAAAGGCACTCGATGCCCCGGCTCTGATCGACATCATGGATGTGATCGAGGTAAGTGAAACCCAGCTTCTCTTCATGCCCCTGTGTAGCAAGCATTTTGATTGGTCGGATACCTATAAGGCTGAAGATGACACGGAGTAAGCTCAAGAATGATGAATCAGCTCCAAAATTCAGCCTTGCACAATTACGTAAATAATTTCTGCTATTGTGCAGATGAGCGTTTCCGAGAAACGCGACAAGCTTTTTGAAGTGGTGGAGTCCCAGCATGGGATATTTACGACGAAGCAGGCTGTAGACGCTGGATATGACCGCAACACGCACGCCTATCAAGTGAGGATCGGCTACTGGATACGTGAATAAAGGGGGGGCTTTTATCAGACTCCACCGCTAAAGAATATTATCAACCTGAGCATGCCCCTACAGCTCCTAGAAAATTAATCGTGAATGGAGTTGCTCCACCATGCCTTCTACATCTGTAGCCTATCCAAAATCCAACTCAAAGAGACTCTGTAATTCGCTCTGCATGTTGCCCCAAATGCAGTAATAAATTTGTGGCAATCAAATGGGAAAACCCTGAAGAAATAAAGACTTGTCCCTATTGTAACTTGAAAGCCCCTGCAAATAGTTTTGTTTAAACAGTCTTGTGGATGACTTTCAGATACGATAGAAAATCCTCGAGGTAACTGCATAGTTCAACTAGTTAAATCATGAGTGAGGAATACCGGAACGCTTTGCCGAAAGGCACGATTGTAGACACATACCAAATTGATAAAGTTCTGGGAGTGGGTGGCTTTGGTGTGGCATACCTCGCCCACGAACTCAACCTGAACAAAACCTACGCGATCAAGGAGTTGATGCCGGACGGCATTGCGATTCGGCAGGCCGGGGATTCCACGGTATTGGCGCGTAGCCAAAACGACCAGGATGACTTTGATGCCACCCGGAAGTATTTCGTCCGCGAAGCGAAGGTGTTGGCATCGATCCAGCACCCCGCCGTTGTTGGCGTGCACCGGTTGTTTGAGGCCAATGGCACCTGTTACATGGTGATGGACTATGTCGAGGGATGCACCCTGACCGATCATTTAAAAAAGCGAGGTGGCAAGATCAAGTCGAAGGACGAATTTGAGTCGATTTTCTATCCTGTGATGGACGGAATCTCGGTATTGCACGCCAAGGAATTGGTGCATCGCGACATCAAGCCGGGCAACATCATGGTCAAGCCGGACGGCTCACCGGTGCTGCTCGACTTCGGTGCGGCCACCCAGGTGCAGAGTAAGACGATGACCGTTACCCAGATGCTGAGTGCCGGGTATTCACCCTTCGAGCAATATACCTCCAAAGCCCGTCAAGGCCCCTACACGGACATTTATGCACTGGGCGCAACCATGGTGCGTTGCATTACCGGCGAGAAACCGGATGATGCCAGCGACCGGGTGTATGATGACGGATATAAAGCCTTGGCTAAAAACAAAGAGTATCTGGAGGTTTATGGGAAATCTATTTTGTCGGCGGTTGACAAGGCATTGTTGATGAACGCGAAAAAAAGGCCGCAGACGGTAGAGACTTGGCGGGAAATGATGATGCCGAAAGGGGGTGCATTTCCCCCGGATCCAGTCAAACCATCGTCATTTTCTAAGATGCAGGGGGCGGATTCTGGTGCAGGAGTGGCTGATACACCCCCAGTTAACGCCGACGCTACGGCTGTTTCCGGCAAGGCTAAAAATGATTCCAAGCAAGGCGGAAAAGGGGGGAAATCATCAAGATTTGCCAAAATGGGTGTTGCCCTCTTGGTAATTGTTCCGTTGGCTGGGTGGGCTGTCTTTTATCAGGTGGGCCAGTCAGAGAAAGCGTTTCTCAGTAAGGAAACCCCCAAAAAATCAGTGGAGTCACAGGAACAGCAGAAAGCCAAGAGTAAAGCTATAGCGAGGGAGGCGGAGGCCATGGAGGTTCTGAAAAAAGTGGAGTCAGCTATTTCGCAAGGGTCATGGAGTGAGGCCCAGAGGGCGTTGGCTCGGCTGGATAGCTATCAGAAGACACCTGCGTATCAACAAAAAGAGACACTAACCCGGCAGATCGCAGCGGGATTGGATAAAGCTAGAAAATACGAGGAACGGTTGGCTAAGCTGAAGGTTCTAAAGCAAGAGGTGATACTTTCTATCAAAGCAAGACGATGGGAAGATGCGGAGCGGAAAGCGGAAGAACTAAAATCCTTCCTCGGAGCAAGTAGCCCTGAAATGAGAAAAATTTCCCGGGCAATCATTGAAGCTAAAACAAGAGAAATGGATGAGAAGGAGCGCGAAGACTTAGTGAATAACCTGAACAATGAAGCTGCTGATGTGTTGACTGTAATTGAGTCATCTGTCCGTAGTGGAGGAGTGAGCCGACCTCAGTCAGGACTGAGTGACCAGGAGGATGTGCATGACACCCCATAGTAATGGAGAACTAAAGCAATGAGAGATACAACCCAAACGCAAAGCCTTTTCCCATTGGTCATGACGGTTTTCATGTTGTCCGTGTGTGCCGGGTGGTGTGAAATGGCAAGGGGCGTCTATGCTTATACTGAAAATAAATGGGAAAAAGATTCCGGGGCAAAAATAAGACAATTTGTATCCATTGATAGGGGGGGAGGTGCCTATTATGTCAGACTTACGACGGGAACTCAGATCAAGGTGGCTTCCCACAATTTTCGTGGGGCGGTATCATACCCATCAGCCAGAGATGCCGATTTGAGCAATTTAGAGCTGTCACGCACACACCTGCGTCAATTTATGAGAAAATTCCCTGCAAGCAATCGGTATTTGTCGGGTAGGGTAACCAATGTATCGATTCAGATAGCGAAATTGGAAGAAGCCACTAAACAGAAGAGAAAAACTAAGGAAGTCCCATTAGGTTCCAAAAAATCGCCCGAAGAAGAAAGGGTAATTCAACTGGAGAAAAAAGCTGATGCGGGGGATCTTGAGGCGCAATGGGAGCTGGCAAACGATTACTATACAGGCGAAAAAGTTCCCCGAGATTTGGGCAAAGCGTTCAAGTATTACAAGCAGGCGGGAGAGCAGGGGTGCGGAGCCGCCCAATTACTTGTAGGGATATGTTATTATAAGGGGGAGGGAGTCGTTAGGGATTTGAACGATGGTGCCATTTGGATGGCAAAAGCGGCACGCCAAGGACTTCCGGAAGCCGAAACCTGTCTCGGTATTTTTTATCTGCGGGGTGAAGGTGTAGACAAAGATCCGAGGGAAGCTTGCCGGTGGCTTAAAAAGTCCGCGACCTCTGGTCGCGCGGACGCGCAATATCTTCTTGGGGTTTGTTATTATCTAGGCGAAGGCGTTGATGAAAGTCGGCAAAAAGCAAAAGAGTGGCTTCAGAAAGCTCGTGACGGGAAAGTGGAAGCTGCCGCTGAATTTTTGGAGAAGCATGGGCTCTAATTGGGTGCTGACAGATTGTCTCATTCACTATTCTCCGTAATTTGCCGTGGGCACCCTTTACCTTGCTGGCGCCCTAGTTGGGTAAATATCCGTAGCTATGAATTAGGGGGCTAACTCATGTGACAGCAAAAAAAACGCCCCACGGTTTGAAGGTGGGGCGTTTTTTTGTTGCCGTTCCTACCCGGCGAGGGCCACCTGGGTGTCGAACAGGCCGTGCAGGGCCTGGCCGCGTTTGACGGCGGTCTGGGGGTTCACTGTCTTATACACCTCGGTGAAGGCGTTGAACAGGCTCCAGCCGTTGCGCGGCAGGAACTCCTTGTGCCGGGGGTTGCGCCACTCGCTGAGGACGGCGGGCACCTGGCTCGGGGTGATGGCCCGGCAGTCGACGGCGCGGATCACGAGGTCGTGGGCGGACCTGTCCGGGAGGTAGTGGCGCTTGTAGGCGCCCACCCGCCGGTCGAGGTCGCGGAACTTGTCGCCCAGCTTGCCGACGGCGCGTGCCGTGAGCTGGCGCAGGTCGCGCATCACGTGGCGCGTGTGCTTGCGGCTGAGCTTGACCTCGCCGTTGAAGCAGAGGTTGTCGCAGACAAACACCTGGGTCCCGGCAACGAGCCCGGCGGGCAGGCTCTTGTCGTGGCTGTTGCGCAGGCCGACGACCCAGGAGAAGTCCTGCTCGCCGCGCGTGGGCAGGCTCACCTCGATGACGCCGAAGTAGCGGGCGCCGTCGTGGGTGAGGGCGTGGGTTTCGCCCCGGACGACGAAGCCCGTCTCGCGGAGCTGGTGCTCGACCTCGGTCAGCAGGCTGCGGTGCGGGATGGGATACCAGGTGTCGGTGCCGCCCGGCGTCAGGACGCCGAAGAGGTCCGCGCGGTCGACGACCTGTGCGCCGCAGTGAAGCAGCAGCCCCTTGGGCCGTGTCTCCGTGTTGAGTCCGGGGGGATTCTCGACGATCTCGAAGGGAATCCCCCGGGCGGTGGATGCCGGTGTTACCGGCTGTTGTTGTAGTTGGATTACATTGTTCATGTTGGTTTGTTTCTATGGGTTGGTTGTTGGTTGGGTTGGTTTGGTTTAATGAAAACGGCCGGAACCCCGGGACGGGGAACCGGCCGCGCTTGTTGTTTGTTGGTGAACGCTCAGCTTTTCCGCACGACCAGGGCGTGAACCCCGGCGATGCAGAAGAGCACGAGCATGACGACCCAGAGGTCGTGGACTGCCCATAGGATGAGTGCGGCGAGGGACACTGCGCCGAACAGGCACAGGATCGTGTTTGCGTGTTTCATGATGCTATGGGGTTAGGTGTTTTTGGATTTGCTCATCAAGGCGATGGCGATGATGACGGCGACTCCGATGATGGCGTAGGAATGAACCTTCATTCCCTCGCCAATCGGCTTGTAGTCCGGTGCATGCACGATGACCGGAGGTGGCGACGGTGGCTTTTTCTTGCCTCCGCAACTGACAACAGTCAGAGACAGGAGTCCGATGCCAAGCAGGAGGATGAGACGCTTCATGCGGCATCTCCCTTCCACTTGGCGCATTCATTCCTGAACTGGCACCACGAGCAGTGCATCCCGGGCTGGGGATGGAAACGCCCTTCGGCAATGCCCTGCACCGCTGTTTCCAGCATCATGACTGCACGCCGCTTACGATGTTCGTCGGCGGGCGCAATCGCCACGGGAATGACCTGGGGTGCCCTGGTCTTCACCAGGAACAACAGCTCCAGGGCCGGGGGTGTCTGTCCCGTGGCCTTTTCGATCATCATCTGGTAGGAGACGAGCTGGAGTTCGTGGTCGAACGCTGCGGTTTCCGGATCGGGTTTGCTGGCGCTGGTCTTGAAATCGACGGGCGTCAGATCCCGCCGCACAAGGTCGATGGCACCCGTGAGCGGCACCGAGAGTCCGTCGATGTCCTCGCGGAGGAAGACCTCGACGGCCCTCGGCGACTCCTTCAACGCGGCGGGCGAGTCGAGGTAGGCGGCAACCACCCTCAGCCCGTCCTCGCGTGCTTTCTCCCGGGCCTTGGGTGTTTTCCACGACACCGGCCCCTCTTCCTTTTCCAGGGCCGTGAAGGCTCCGTCAAAGGCCGTGGCGGCGGATTCCGGGGACGTGTCGCCACCACGCCAGACGGCGAGGTGGTGATGCTGGAGGGCCGCATGCACGGCCTTGCCCAGGTGCAGGGAGGGGCTTGTCTCGCTCGGGATGGCCATCACCCGGCCAAAGAAAAACCTCAGCGAGCAGCCGAGGTAGTCTTTGGCGGAGGTGGGGCTGATGTGTTCGGGCGGCGTGCCCGGCTTCACCACCGGTGGTGATTCGGCGAGGGCGATCATGACCTCCCCTTTCCGTAGGCGTTGCGCCGGGGTGCCCTGCTGTTTTTCCTGCCGGTCATCTCGAAGAGCTCCTCGATCAGACCGCTGGCCTGGATCTTGTCGAGCGACTTGACCCCGCGCCCGAAGCGTTCGATGGCCAGGTCTTCAATTCCGTTTTTATCGATCCCGTTTTCAGCGATGACCCTGAGGATCAGCTCGCGCTGTTTGTCGCTGCACTGCCACCCGCTGTCGGGGGCGATGGGAAGCACTTTGCCCGGGGGAGGCGGCGCGCCGTTGTTGGGTGTCTCCATGCCGTAGTCGTGGGGCGGGACAAACCCGGTCCGCCGGATCTGCTCGTCCACGTTGGACTGGAGGTTGTCGTAGAGGCGCCCGGCCTCGTGGGCGATGTCGTCGGTGGTGTTGACCTCCGTCTCGACGGAGACGGAGAACTGGTGCGACGAGTAGCCCGGGAGTCCGAGACGCTTGGAGTAATTTGCTATGAGTTTCACAGCCATGGTGTTTGGTTCCTTTCTTGTTGTTGGTTTTGGTTGATGCCCGGACAGCAAAAAGCCCGGCCGTGGTGGCCGGGCTCGTTGTGGTGGCGGGCGGTGTTGGTTTTGGGTCAGCGTGGATGCTGATACTGTTGTGGTTCCCCGCGGAGCCGGTTGGTCCCGTCGCCTTCCAGGGCCTGGCGCAGGATCTCATCCACGAGCTTGGTCATGGGGAGTTTCCTGCGTCTGGCCTCGTGGTAGAGAAGGCCCACGAGATCACGCCGGATCACCGGGGAATAGTGGTGTGGTCGTGGCATATCAATTATTTATGACACCAGGACGGCGGGAATTGCGCCCGTGGGTATGACAGACGGAGGTTATTAATCCTTTTCAATGACCCTACGCCGCCCAACTTGGAGAAGCAGGGCGCTTGCGCGATCCTTCGGATGGGTTCAGTCGCTCGTGCCCGGACTGCATGCTCCGCTGCGCTGCGCATTTGCCGGGCACTCGACTCCTTCACCCCCCTGCAACTCCAAGTTGTGGCACGCAAGCGGCGGCGGAGGGGCTGGCGCCCCCCGCCGATTCAACCTTACAGAGCTGGCTCCTCCAACGGGACCGCAGGCCCGCTGGGAGAGGTGCTTGGCCACCTCCGGGCTTCGCCCTTCGGTGATCAAGCACCTCGGTAGTACGCCCGCTGATGCCCATTATCGCGTTGATCACCCAGGTAGGGCTGACTACTGGCAGAGTTGATCTAGCAGAGGCTGTTGTCGTATAGGCTGGAACAATACTAGCACACGGCATCCTTACTCAGCTTAAAAGGCTTATTTAATCAGTATTCATAACCAGTATTCATCATCAGTAACCATCGGGGTAAACCGAGCGGGTATTTGCTGATTCGAATAGACAGCAAATACCTCGTCAGCATTCTTATAGATTTCCTCGATTCCATAGTGCTCGACGTAGAAACGGCATCCCTCCAAACCGGATACGTCGATGATTGGAGGATTCTCATAGGCTTCGTCTGAGAGTATGGTGTCAGCATCTAACTCACTCGTCTGCGCCATGAACTCCAACATCTTTTTTTCGATGCCTCTGGATGTATCCTTCGACTTACCACCATATTTCTCCAGTGCAGCTCTTATTTCAGAAGTTGGAATACTATGATTTTTGGCTACCGCAGCCCAGGCAGTTGCTTGCCCAGTAGTATAGCTAGATCCTTTCTCGGCCTTGACGTGGTAGACGCCCTTTATGCCTTTGAAGTAGGTGCGGTGGATGGCTCGCAGATCTTCCCATGTGAATCCGGTCATGCGTTGATGGGATGCAAATTTCGCAAGCCGGATGGTCTCGCGGTGAACCGGGAATCCATTAGGTATTTTTCCTTCGGGGAAGATGACTTCAAGTCGTGTAATTTCATCCGAGCTAGAGGTGATACTATGCTTCTTCTTGCTGAAACGTTTTTCCACTTTTTTCACCTTATCGTATGCCTTCAGCTCAAGATTGGTTCCATTCAAGTGTGTGCTATTTGGGTATGGAAGAGCAGAGTTTCTGATATAAGGCGACTTCATATATTTCATTTGATCCAGAATTACATACCCCGGGTCGTGCACATCCAAGGCGATTTCAACTTTCCGCCAGTAGCTATGCTCATTGTACCTTAACCCCGGGATAAGTTCGCTGGCCTGCTCTGGTTTTACCAGGAGGTGTGACATCGCATGTCTGGCTATGAGAATCGCCGCACAGAGGTTCTTGTCGTTGTTAATCGATATGCCGTTTTGTCCGTGAAGTATCTTGCGAAGATTGATTTCGATCTTGTTCACATACTGCTCGCTTTGATCGGGGGTTTCACTTGGCCTGGACCGTGTGTGCACGACCAGAGCCCGGTCAGCAAAGACCTCGAAATTACTATGATAACGCAGCCCCTCTTCGCCTGGGGCATGTTTAGGGGTAAAATCTCTTCCTCGCCTTTGGCATTGTAGCCAATCGTCGAGTAGGCAATCATTTTGAGTGAGTAACTCTGGCTTGATCCGAACTCGGTCTCCGATATTGAATATTGTACATTGGTCAAGCATGAGTCTATTTGTGCGGGTTATTTTGACTACTAACTGTATCTGTGTTCTTGGACACTGTTGGCGAATACTCATGGAACTCCTGCGGGAACTCCCGGACACGCAAATCAGCGGGCCATTCGGCCGAGTCGCCGCCGTGGCCGTCGACCAATGTGATGGGGAATCCATCCTCAACAACGTTGGCACCGGCCTGTTTCATGAAAAAGGCAACTCCAGCTTCACGGCATTGTTCTTGAATGGATCGTGCCCATGCCAGATCAAACTCACGCGCGTATTTGCCGCTTTCGCCTCCGGTAATGACCCAGTTGATACCCTTGAGATCGAGTTCTACGCCCTCGGCCAGAGGTTCGACACTGAGGCCTCGTATCGCTGCAGGCACCTGCCGAATCTCATCAATACGAGATCGTGTAGCCTGGTTTGTTACGCTGGTTATAGCGACCAAATTGGGCGGCCATGACAGTCCGTGGACGTCATTTAACCACGCTGCGAACTCAGCCATACGCTTAGGGCGCTTGGTAAGCCACAGCCAAATGTGGCGTTGCCCTTTGGCGCTGCTGACGTTGTCGATGATTTCTGTTTTGAGAAATTCAAAATCAATCGAGTCACTGAGCGCATCACCCATGTCGGATGCGAAAATGAGACGCGGGAGATAAGCAAGCCAGGGGGACCCTTCAGTCTCCATCGCCGTAGGTGGTCCCCAATTCGCAGCAACAGCCATGCGATTGCGGAATTTTTCAGGGATGTCGAAGACCGCAGCATAACCTTTGGTGGAAGCTTCGGTCCAGTCTGCAGGCTTGGCTCCACGCACTATGTGCTGACTACCGGCATAACACTTGAAGAGTTTTTCAAACCACTCTTTCCAGTCTTCCAGGGGAATGTGCGGGAACTGGCTTTGTAGGTTTTCGATAATGCGCTCCCGGGCATGCCATGCGGCCGTGGGATGAGGTGTGCCTTCAAACTCTTTCTCGACTGCTTCGCGAACGACCTGGCGCTGTTCTTTGATTTTGCTCAGAATCAGGATTATCAGAACCATGATAAGTTGTTTGATCGTGGGCCACAGCTCACATCCGTCACAGCCCATGACTGGGGTGATCGTGCTGTGGCACCATTGTATTTTTGAAGATTCCATGATTTAAATAGAGTTTAGGATTATTGTTGTTGTGATGGTTTCTCTGATTCCGAAATCATTTTGGACACGATTTCCAATGCGGCTTGGGCAGTCTTCGTCGCGACTTCAGGACGTGTCATACCAGCGCACCGGTTGATACTCGCCGCGATTTCGGCAACGAAGCGTTGTTGGCGTGCGAGCGTTTTTGTCTCGCGAGGCGTTTCATCCTTCGAGGTCAGTTTGCTCAAGGACGTCTCAAGGCAGTCCTTGGAAATGAGTCCCTCCTTCCATCTGATTTTTTTGAAAGAAATCTTGCTTTCATCCGCGAGGGAAAAAAACTCGTGAGGCTGAGGTGCTGCTCGACGCTTCACGGGCACTTTAGGCGAGGGTCTCTCACTTTTCGTAGTGGCAGACTCCTCCTGCTCAGTGAAGAAATCGAGAGCTTCGCGCATTCCCATTTCGGAAACGCTTTCCGATTTGAGGAACTCCCCGCTGGTTTCCCAATGCGAGAGTTGTGTCCAAACTCGCATGTAATTGCTCGCAGATCGGGGATGAATGCCCAATTCCTTCTGGACATAAGATTCCCACTGGGCATGCGGAGTATCCTCCTTGAGCCTACACAGAATCCTGCCCGCTTCACTGGCGAGAAGAAGTGTTTTTTTTGCCAGCTTGTTGAGTTCGCTGTGCAGTTCTTTGACACGCACGACGTCCTCGCTGAGTTCAGGGTTGGAGTGAGAAAGTGCGTTGTTATTCTCGGCGTCAGGGCTGGGGTGATCTCCAGCCCTCGTATCCAGGTAGTTTGTATTGATGATGATTTTGTTCATAGTTGCCATGAGCAACCAAGAGCGCGCGCGAGGCGGCGAGTCGATGAATGACTGATGAACGAATGATGCCGTGGACAGCCAATTCAAAAACATACCGCTCACGACCTGATCTTGATCAGCTCGACTGGTATTTGTTCGGTTGGCCTCGCGCCGAGCTTCATCGCCCGGTTCGCCTTGGCCAATACCGTATCCACTCGTGGAGCTGAATCGCTCCTGTCATCGTCATGGAGCCTTCTTGCTCCCACCTTGATGCTCCCACCTTCAGATCACAATTGATCTCTGTCTTCTCGGACCCCGCTTCGGAGTCTGTCTACGACCCTCTTATAGATCATGCTTGGAAAGTTTGCAACCGGGTTTGTGAAAAAAAGGAGGGATTTTATTTAGGGCTGAGTTTCCCCGGCAGGCAAGGCTCGGTGCGTATGCCACACGGGGCATGGGGGCGGTATATGTTGACGGCTTGTAATCCAACAGGCCAATTCACTTCAACCAATGTCCCCGTGGGGGGAGTTCGATGCCCAGTTTCACACAGCGTTTCTTGATGGCAGTGTTGGACACTCCCAAGTCGGCGGCAACGTGAATCATGGGTTTTTCCCAGACAAGTTTCTTGAGTTTGGCCTTCGACGGCCATTCGACGGTTGTTTGGGAAGGTAGCTCGACGTCTTCCTTTTTCGAGAGGATGACCCGGGGCGTTAGCTGCCAGTAGGAGGCCACTTTCTTGCTGCTCGGAGGCGAGTCCCGGTAGTGGCGGTCCATCATTTCAGTCGACGTGCCGTTGTTGAACGCCGTGAGAGCCTCGTTTTTGTCTCGCTCGGCCTGGAAGGTGATGGAGGTGTGGCGGAGGACATCCTGTTTCCAAGCCCTGGCCTTGGTGGCAGCCTTGAGCCTTTTGAGTTTGCTGTTCCATCCGGCGGGGAGCCCCTTGAAAGGGTATGCTCCGAGCCATTCCTGAAGGTTGGGAGGAATGGGGGTCACCCGGCTTATCTTACGGCGGAGTTTGCCACCGGTGACCTTGATCCTTTTCCGGGAGACATCCCCGGGGGTGAGGTCGGCAATCTCACTGGGACGCAGTCCTGCAAACAGGGCAATGGCGACGGGGGCGACCGCGGCTCCGTCCTGATAGTGGATGGCGGCGTATAGCAGTCGCCGAACCTCTTCCAGGGTCAGTGTGGAAATGGACCGTTTGTCGGGAGTGACGGGATCAAGCCGGCTACACGGGTTTTCCAAGGTGTAATGATGCCGGACACACCAGCCGAAGAAACTTGAGATGAAACGTTGGTGGGATTTCCTGCTGTTCAGGTTTTTGTGTTTGCCGAGCATGCGCTCGATGTCTGAAACAGTGAACTTGTGAACCTCCTTGTTGGGGTCTTCCATGAGGAGGTGCTTGAAGCTGTTTGAGTAATTGAGACGGGTGGAATCCGCGATGTCCGCCTTGGCCTTGAGGAACAATTGTGTCGCATTGAAAATGGAAATGGTCTCCACCTCGGGGCGGTAGTGTGCTTCGGCGAAGGCGAACATCTGGTCGAGTGTGGTCTCCTTCTCCCGGGAGCGCTCTTCGAGATTGAGATAATGGGAGACGACGGAGGAAAGGTTGCGAACCCCCAATTTTTGAAAGGCGGTTTCAGCTTGTGCAAGCTGGGCGGTGTTAAGCGATGTGCGCCTGGCCTTCCGTGCTTCTGTCTGCCCCTCGTCCTCAAGCTCGAGGTCGGATATTTTTTGATGAGCCTCTGCCTTCGTGCTGTAATTGTTCCGAATCCGGGTTCCGTTTCGTGTCGTTCCGGTCACTCTCCATGACATCGTCCCCGATTTGTTTTTATGCGGCAGAAGCTTGTATCTAACAATTTTCTTGGGTCTGGACATGTGCAAAATTGGCAACTATTTTGGCAACTGTCTAGGTTATTTTAATTAAACAAAATTTAAATCGTTTAAAATGAGCGACTTGACTGATGACGAAATCATACTCGTAATGAATAGGTCGCCGGTTCAATTCCGGCCAGCGGCTCCATATTGAAGAGGCCCCACAAAACGGTGCCGAAGGATTGTTGATGAATTCGCTGGTCTGACTCGGGCAAATAACCCGAAATAAGACCAATGAAACGAAAAGGAAGGCACCAGACCGCCGAATTCAAAGCCCGTGTTGCCACGGGAGCCACCGGGGAATATAAGAGCATCCAGCAGATCGCGCAAGAATGTGGACGATAAACAACTCCGTCACCAGGAAAAGAGAAGCGGCCACCTTGAGCGCGAGATCGGACAACTCTGGTGGCCTTTGGCGTTGGCGCTTTGCGCTGGGTTACTCGGATTCCGGCAGGCGATCCGGGACCGCGTGGACGGCGATGCGGTGGCTGTCGGGTTTTTCATAGATGAAGACGAATGACCGGAAGCGTTTGTCAGAAGGCCAGCGCTCGCTGCGGACGAGCTTCCAGGATGTATCGGTTTTCTGTGAAATCAGCACGGGTACCATCGCTTTGTCTCCATTGCCGCGGAATGTGGCGTTACGGGAGGATTTAAGAATGACGGGATTGGAGTTGCCATATTTAATGGCGAGGTCACCTCGGGTGGCATTGACAATCAATCGAGATCCACCACTGAGTTTATCCACTGGGGCATGGACTTTGAGGACACGGTAGTCGTCCTTTGACGGAACAAATATCAGCAACAGGTTTTTGCGCATGTCCGGCGGGATGGACACCGATATTGAGGGTGTTTTTTTATCGGAGGCGGGGCTAAAGAAGTCGAGGAATTTGCCATCGCGGAGCGTTGCCTTGAGGGGCTTGGTGATATTGTGCATGGGCACTGCAATGTGGGTGCCGTCCGCGATTTGATATTCGGGGGCGGCACGGTCGGCGGGGTCAAAGCGGGTCACGCGGAAGCTGACGCTCGACTCTTGCTTGGCGTGCATGTGATGCGAGGCAAACAGGACGCCCAGCAGCAGGATAAGTAGTGATTTCATAGGGCCGGAAGCTTAAATTTCATCATGCGAGAGCCAGCGGAAGGAGCGGATCCGGAAACGCCGTCCGAATCGCTGGTTCGAGACGGCGGTGAGGTCGGCGCTGGAGACTTCTGGAGCGTCTTGTGTATCCAGATACTCGGGGTAGCGTTGCACAACGGCCTCGTAGTAGGCGCGAGCGAGGACCTTATTTCCATCGGCTGAGACGGAGTCGCCGTATCCGCGGACAATGAATGTGTCCGAGCGCGCGGTGATAACCGGGGCGATCGGTTGGAGGATGTCTGCTTGTGTGACGTAGGCGGGAGCTCCTTGATAGCGCGAGCCGGTTGCGGCGGCGGGGAACTTGTAGTTGGCCGGCGCGATGTCCGCGGCGGTGATGACATCGTTTCGGTAGTCTTTGTTGATATCGACTGACGGGTCCTCCAAGGCGGCCTGCAGGGCTCCGTACAGACTGGTTTCGTCACCAGCGCTTCCGAGGCGGCGGTTGATGAACTCGCCGAGGGAGCGGAAGGGGCCGCGTTTTTTGACTTGCGCGACGATCGCCTTGGCAAGTTGCTCGACCTCGTCATCGGTCAGCTCACGGTAACTGCGCCAGCGGAGATCTGTGCCACCAGCCGAAGAGTGTTCTCCGTTTGGCAAGGTGTAGCGGCTAACGATAAATTCCCCGGCGGGTTGGGGGGTGGGCCCCTTGTTCTGGATGGGGTCCAAGACCACGGGCTGTTTTAAGTGCGCTGAGGCGATGAGGTTTGCCCATGCGGACTCCGAGGTGGAGTTGATGTTGAAGCCACCGGAAACGAGGAGGTGGGCCGCGAGCTTTTCGTAGCCGCCGGGTGTTGGCGTGTCGCCTTGCGAAACGAGGCTGTCAACGAGCTCGGTCCCGGTTTTCCCGCCCAGGTAAGGGAGGTAACGGGTATTGGGGAGGGATTGGAAGTCGTTTCCTGAGAAGAAGGAGGTTGCCACCTGGTGGAGGGTTCGGGGTTTTCCAAACTTCTGATAGAAACTTCCGTTTTGGGGTGCCAGGGAAGAAAAAAAGTAGTCGTCCCACAGCAGGTGGTTTGCCGCGTAACTGCGGTCGATATGCGAAGTGCCGGACACAAAGCTGGTATTGGACAGCCTGGTTCCATCAAGGCGGCCTCCTTCCTGGTTGAGATATCCATTGGTATGGAAGGGCTCGGCACTGGTCTTGATTTTGTTAGACTCGATGGAGGGCGACGCGAAGGAATTACCAATCGCATTGTTTTGGGCACCGTGCCCGCTCCAGTTCAAGGCATCGATGGGGTGTTGCGGCAGGTTCTGTAGTTGGGCTAGCGAGGTCAGGGGAACGAGGGGGATCTCTCTGCCGGTGATGTAGGTTTGGCCGTCGGGCTGATAGCTGGAGCCAAAGTAACCGTGGCTGTCGTCGCCGGGGACACGTTGCACATAGTCGCCGGCTTGCTCGTAGGAGTTCACCTGTTTGAAGGTCACCGAATAGGGATGGGTGTAGTAAGAGTTGTCACTGTGGCCGCTGTATCTGGTGGAGGTTGCAGCACCATAGGAGTGCGCTGGTATGGTGTGTAGCCATGTTTTGTTAGGGAGCTTCTCGTCTTTGAGGGATTTGAGCCGGGCATCAATCACGCAGAACGGTCGCGGGGCGTTGAGCAGGTTACCAAAGGTGTCCTGGGCGGGGTTGTTGGTGGTGTATACCAACCCAACCAACCGTGAAATATGAAGTATGGGTTACCAAAGGTGTCCTGGGCGGGGTTGTTGGTGGAGAACTCGTCGGGGCGCGGGCTACCTTTTTCATGTCGCCAACCGACTGCGCTGGACCATAGGAAGGTCGGCCAGTTGCCATCCCCTGTGTAGAGATCCTGCCCGCGGAACGAGAAGGTTGTCTGTTTGAATTGGAAGTCGCCGTCACCATCATCGAAGTTGTTAGCCTGCGACAGGATGTTGATTTTATCCGAGGAGCTGCCGGAGACAAAGATGGGTGGGTCCCAGACGCCTCTGTAGCCCTCGCCCCAGACGGAACCCGGTTTCGACGGACTGTAGTCGTGGGCAATCGGCTTCATCTCATGGAAATAGTGTGCTTGGTAACCGCCTGATTCCGGTCCCCAGTTGACCGGGGAGAATGACTGGCTTTCGCCGGGTTTGAAGGTGACGTCCCGCACGGCAAGCACCGTTCCGGAGCCTCTGCTGTTGTTATACCCTTCGCTCCACCCATAGTTCTGCCGGTTGATGCCATTGACCTGAATCAAGTGCTTGAGCGGGAGGGTGTTGAGCAGGATGTGGTAGCCGCTCACCCGGAGGTCGACGTTGTAGGGGTTCCACAGGGTGAGGACCGGGTACATATAGAAGCGGAGGAGGTACTTTCCAGGATTGTAGGGGTCCTTGATGGAGCCGAAGGCGAGGAAGACCTGCACCCGGATGGGGACGACGGCCAGCCGGGTGACGCCGCTGTTCCACTTCGGGTTATTCAGCGCGTTTACGGCTGCGTTGGCGCGCAGGCTCTCGAGCTGGGGACGCTTGCTGGCGCCAACGTATGTCACCATCCGATCTGAGTGGTAGTGATGATGGAGGTGTTTCCAACTGAGGACATCGTATTCGGATGGTGGGCTTAGTGCGATTTCCTTATTGGGGCCGAGCGGAGCTTTGGGGCCTCCGGACTGTGGCCAGTCAGCGAGCCAGTTGATGTCCTTGCGCTCCAGGTAGAGGTTGAGATCCTTGCGTAGAGCCCCCTTGGTGACGCTGCAGAGAACGCTCTGTGCCTGCGTAGTCAGGTCATGGAAATAGGGACGAACGGTAGCCTTCGGGGATAATCCGTCAGCGATGAGGTCGGATTGCCCGAAGGTGATGGCTTTATCGTTGTTGAGTGTATTCGTCGGCCAAGCGGAGAATTCCCCTAGGGCCTGGATGCCGTGTGGGCCTGGGTGGGCAAAACCAGCAAGGTGGTCCGCCGTGTCCCTGTTTCCATTGCGTTCATTGGGGTCTTTGGGGTTGATCAGTGATTTGCTGTTCTCATCTCCAACCCACCACGCGTAATTTCCGCCCTTGACCGGGATTTTTCCAGCCTGCACGAAAAGTGAGGGGTTCTCTCCCCCTACCGTATGGCTGCCAACCAGCCTGACCGGGTCCTGGAGCTGGCCCGCGCTGCCAAAAGAGAGAGTCTCCAGAGCCGTGCTGTCGGCATTTGAGACCAGCCATCGTTTGAAAGGCTTCTGTAGATCGTAGTCAGGTGTTTGATTGAGGGATTCTGTGCGCGCATCCCAGACACCTGTTAGCCAGGGCTGTGTGGCCTGGTAAGTATCAGAAACCGTGATCCCGGATAGGGCATTGATACGTTGATCCGGCCCCAGGTTTTTCTGCAGCTCTCCGAGCGCCATCAACAGGCTGACGCGGGCATTGGCCTTGGCCTCGACCATGTGCTTGTCCTCGCCGCTGTGTCTCTGTGTGATCGAAGCCAGTGAAAGCATGGCCATTGCACATACAATCAACAGGGCCATGACAGAGACTACTGCGATAAGGGCAAATCCCGAGGGAAGAGTATTCCCTTGGTGGTGGCGGTTAGTGTCTGTTAGGTTGTGGTGCGTTTGCGACTGGGTGTGACAAGGGGTGGAATCGGTTTGATTATTTGTCATGGTTCAGGAACCAACACTAGCGAGCAAGGTCCCCCGGCACAAGGACAAATGATGGAACATTCCAACGGCGATTCGGGTTGGTTTTCCCAGGATCAGGGGGGGTGGTGGAGACCTCATGTATTTGGGAAAAGAAATTGGATAATTATGCTAGTAAGGGAGGGGTTTAGATTGTAAGAACATTAGACAGCACATGAAGATTGACCACGACAGCCCGATTCCCCTCCATTTCCAAGTTGAGCAACTGCTTCGCGACATGTTGAAGGAGGCGCGTTACCGCGAGGGGGAGCTGCTGCCGCCGGAGGCGAAAATGGCCGAGCAGCTGGCGGTGAGTCGCAACACGGTGCGGGCGGCGATCTCCCGGCTGGTTCAGGAGGGGTGCCTTGAAAGGAAGGCGGGGCTGGGGACGCGGCACGTGAAACAGGCGATCAAGAGCAACCTGAGCGGCTGGCCCAGTTTTTCGCGGGAGATGAAGCAGAAGGGCGTCACCGTCGAGGTTTTTTCCCTGAGCTCGGAAATGGTCCGGCCGGATGCCAGTGTGATGGCGCGGCTTCGGCTCAAGGGATCGCCCAGTGAGGAGCACATCGTCAAGATGTCCCGTGTCCGCGGTTATGGAGGCGTTCCCGCCGTTTACTCGCAGTCGTGGTTCCATCCCCGCACGAAGCTGACCGCCAGCGAAAATTTTGCCCGGCCCCTCTACGACCTTATCCACGAGGCGAGCGGTATTTCCGTTGTTTACTCGAAAGAGAACATCTCGGCTGTTGTAGCCGATGATGATCTTGCCGAACTGCTTCATTGCCAGCATGGCGACCCCATTCTCGTGCGTGAAAGGGTGGTGAAAACGGCGGCGAAGCAGGAGGTGGAATACAACATCAACTACTACCGCGCGGATCGTTTCACCTACGGTCTCACCTTGCAAGCATCGTAGCCATGCGTGTCCCTGTGCAGATCATTGCGGTGAAGCCATTGCCAAGCTGTTCGCCGGCCCGCTTGGAAGCCGGCGCCGTTCGCCCGGGGCATGGGAGCCAGTGGTGCCAACGAAGCCGGGGCTGGTGAGGGGCCAAGGCCCCGGGCCTGTGGAAAATACAAAATCATGATGAAATCCAACTACGACAAATGTCCATATATTCCCGTAATCCACGGAGACGGGGAAGTGCCATGCTGCTGGTCGGGCTGGGCCGGGGTTCTTGACGAGGCCGCCGGTTCGTTGACCGGTTTGCGCGGCCGGAAAGTCCTGACCATTGAATGCTACACGGGAGTTGACGAGGAAGAGCTCGCGGACGCCGTGGCCGGTCATCTTCCCTCGGCCACCCTGTTCCGCAGCAAGGATGTCTTTCTGTCTGAGAATGAGGTGGACGCCCTTGTGGCGCCCTTCAATGGCGGGGACGATCCCGTGTTTGGCTTCATGACGAACCTGACGATGGAGAGCTACCTCGATCCCGTCAAGGTGGAGGCGATGCGGGCGTCCATCGCGGATGTCGGCGGCATCGTCGTGCTGATTGGTAGCGGAGCGAGTCTGGTTGATGCCGGTGACGTGCTTGTTTATGCGGACCTGGCGCGATGGGAGGCGCAAATGAGGATGCGGCGGAATGACATTGCCAACCTGGGCACAGCGAACAACACACTCAAGTGGAGCCTGCAGTACAAGCGCGCCTTTTTCAATGACTGGCGTGTTTGCGACGAGCTGAAGATGCGCCTGGTGGGCAAGTGTGATTACGTCCTGGACACGTGCAGGCCGAACGAGCCGAAGATGATCACAGCGGGTGACGAGGCCCGGGCCTATGAGCTGGCCCTCAAGCGGCCGTTCCGCGTGGTTCCCTTCTTTGATCCCGCGCCCTGGGGCGGCCAGTGGATGAAACGGACCTGTGACCTGCCGGACGGTCCGGAGAACTACGGCTGGTGTTTCGATGGAGTGCCGGAGGAAAACAGCATCGTCTTCCGCTTCGGTGAGCATTTTGTGGAGCTGCCGTCGATCAATCTTGTCCTGCGCGAGCCGCAGCGCTTGTTAGGCGAGAAGGTTTACGCGCGCTTCGGTGCCGAGTTTCCGATCCGGTTTGACCTCCTGGACACCATCGGCGGTGGCCACCTGTCGTTCCAGGTGCATCCCTTGACCGAGTATATCAAGGAGCAGTTCGGGATGGGCTACACCCAGGACGAGTCCTACTACATGCTGGATGCCGACGAGGGGGCGACGGTTTACCTCGGACTCAAGGAGGGGATAGAGCCCGATGCCATGCTCGCCGACCTGGAAGCCGCGCAGCGGGGTGAAAAACCCTTCGACGATGAACAATTCGTATGCCGGTGGCCGGCGAAAAAACACGACCATTTCCTGATCCCCGCCGGGACCTGCCACTGCTCAGGTGCTGGAGCGATGGTCCTGGAGATTAGTGCAACGCCCTATATTTTCACCTTCAAGCTGTGGGACTGGGGACGCCTCGGGCTCGACGGCCAGCCGCGCCCGATCAACATCGGACACGGCAAAAAGAACATCCTCTGGGATCGGACGGAAGACATGGTGCGCCGCGAGCTGGTGAATGCGGTGGAGGAGCTGGAGCGCACGCCCGAGTGGCGGGAGGAGCGAACCGGCCTGCACGCAACCGAGTTCATCGAGACGCGGCGCCATTGGTTCACCGGCCCTGTGGAGCACCATACCCATGGAGGCGTCAACATGCTCAACCTGGTGGAGGGGCGGGAGGCCGTCGTGGAGAGCCCGACGGGTGCGTTTGAACCCTTTGTCGTCCACTATGCGGAGACCTTCATCATCCCCGCCGCCGTGGGCCCCTATGTCATACGTCCCCACGGGGAATCCGTGGGTGCGGAATGCGCCACCCTGAAAGCATTTGTCCGTAGTTAAGCATCTAACAAAAACACACCTATGAATCCAACCGACCCGCCCAAGACAAAGATGAGCAAAGTGCTCATGACCAGCGCCATCGCATCATCGATCGGCTCATTTTTATTTGGTTTTGACACCGCCGTGATCTCGGGTGCGAACGCCAGCATCCAGGATGTTTTTTCCCTCGATGAGTCGCAGCTCGGCTACACCGCGGCCTCCGCCCTGGTCGGTGCGCTTGTGGGTGCCGCTTTGATTGGCAAACCCTGCGAGAAGTATGGCCGGATCAAGGTCTTGTTTTTGCTGGCGGCGCTCTATCTCGTCTCGGCACTGGGTTGTGCGTTTAACTGGGATATATGGTCGCTGGTGTCGTTTCGTTTTATCGGCGGGCTTGCCGTGGGCGGTGCCTCCGTGGTGTCGCCGATGTACATCACGGAAATCACCCCGCCCCGGCAGCGGGGGGTGCTGGTGGCGGTCAGCCAGTTGAACATCGTGTTGGGGATTCTTGCGGCCTACGTTTCCAATTACGTGATCATCAGCATCATGGGGTCCGCGACCGACGGGGTGGCGTGGCGATGGATGTTTGGCATGGAGGCTCTGCCCGCCGCGCTTTTCCTGTTCTCCGCATTCATCATTCCGGAAAGCCCCCGTTGGCTGGCGCACAAAAAACGTCATGACGAAGCGAGGAAAACCTTGCTGAAGCTTGGTTACCAGGACCCGGACAAGGAGCTGCGGACCATCGAGGAAAGCTTTGCGTCGAACCAGGGACGCAAGGAGTCGTTGCTGCAGAAGCGCTACATGAAACCCCTGCTTCTGGTCTGTATGCTTGCCGTTTTCAATCAGCTCGACGGCATCAACGTGGTGCTTTACTACGCGCCCAAGATTTTTGAACTGGCGGGATTCTCCACCGAGGATGCCTTTAAACAATCGATGACCCTCGGGTTGGTGAATCTGATTTTCACCCTCGTCGGCATGGCCTTGATCGACCGGATCGGGCGCAAGCTGCTGCTGTTGGTGGGCTCCGTCACCTTTATCGCCTCCCATGCCCTGGCCGCCTGGGTGTTTCTCTCGGGTGACACCAGTTGGCTGGCCGTGCTTGCCGCGGGTGGTGTGGCAGCCTCGCACGCCTACTCGCAGGGGGCTGTGATCTGGGTGTGTATCAACGAGCTGCTGCCCAATGCCGTGCGTGCGGTTGGCTCCGCCACAGCGTGTTTTGTGCTCTGGTTCATGTGTATCCTCGTGAGTACCGCATTCCCGCCGCTGATCGCGATGTTCAACGGCTACGTCTTTGTTTTCTTCGCCGCCATGATGATGCTCCAGTTCATTCTGATCTGGATCTTCCTGCCGGAAACGAAGAGAAAATCCCTGGAGCAAATCGAAGCGGACATGTAGCGGTGGGAGGCTGAGTGGTTTGGGTGCCCTGGAGGGCCAGACCGGACATCTCCTGAAGCTGCTGATGCGCACGGGTCGGTGGCAAATCACCGGCTGAATATTTGACGGAGCCTCCGACCTGTATCTTTCCCCGGGAGAAATTATCGGCTGCACGATTGATGCCGCGTCCGGCAGGGTAACGGCGCAATCCGCCCAGGCCGACATTGGCACGGCGACCAGCCAAACCAGAACGCGGGAAACCCCAGTACGTATCGCATCAACCTGGAAACCGGGATACCCGCGAGCTGTGAGCCTGTCCATTACCACGCCTGTGGTTCACCTGGATGCGGTCTTTTTTACCGATCAATTTACTGTCCAAAGCATCCACCTCCCCCTATAAACCAGGCATCCCACACAATGAACCAAGCATCCCACTTCCTAACGGCCATCGACGCCGGGCTTTTTGAACTCATCAAGGAGAAACGTTACATCTCCGTGGTGGGTAACATCCATGACGCACCCGGCTACGGGCATCAGTTCCTGTCCCAGCCGATCCAGCCGTTTGCAAAAGCCGGCAAGGGAAATGGCGCGCTCTAACAAAATACCAACACCGCAACATCATGCATCTAGGATTCGGATTCTACCGCCACATGCTCAAGCCGGAGTATTATCGCTTCGCGCAACAGTGCGGCTGCACCCACGCCATCGTCCACCTCTGTGACTACGGCCTCTCCCGCAAGGCAAAGGGAGACGACCAGCCCATCGACGAGGAAGAGGGCTGGGGCGTCGCCAATCACCCTGGATTATGGACGCTCGATGAGCTGCTCAAGATCAAGGCGGAGCTCGCGGAGTATGGTCTCGAGTTTTACGCCATTGAAAACTTTGACCCCGCCCAGTGGCACGATGTCCTGCTGGACGGACCGAAGAAGGAGCAGCAGATGGAGCAGCTCAAGGAGCAGATCCGCATCGTCGGTGAGGCGGGAGTCTCTGTGTTTGGCTACAATTTCTCCATCGCCGGCGTGGCGGCGCGTGACAAGGTCAAGACCCGGGGCGGCGCTCCTGCCGTGGGTATGGTGAAAGGCAATACCCTCAAGGACAAACCGATTCCCAACGGCATGGTCTGGAACATGGTTTATGATCCGGATGCCCCCGAGGGCGTGCTGGAGAGCATCAGCCACGGGGAACTCTGGAGCCGACTCGAGTATTTCCTCCGCAACATCCTACCCGTGGCCGAGGAGGCGGGAGTGATCATGGCGGCGCACCCGGATGATCCGCCGCTGGAATCCGTCCGCTGCCAGCCGCGCCTCGTTTACCAACACGCCCTCTATCAGAAACTGCTCGACCTGGTGAAAAGCCCGTCGAACCAGCTCGAGTTCTGCGTCGGCACCCTGGCGGAGATGGAGGACGGCGATTTGTATGCATGCGTGGAGCGCTACGCCAACCAGAACGTCCTGCCCTACGTCCACCTGCGCAACGTCCGCGGCACGGTGCCCGAGTATGTCGAGACCTTCATCGACGACGGCAAGATCGACGTCGGGCTTGTTCTCCGCATCCTTAAGGAAAACGATTTCCAGGGGGTTGTCATCCCGGATCACGCACCGCAAATGGAGTGTTCCGCGCCGTGGCACGCCGGGATGGCGTTTGCCCTCGGCTATATCAAAGCCAAGATGGAGGAGGCATAATGAAAATTGACCTGTCGGATAAAACCATTCTCATCACCGGGGGCCGTGGGGCGATTTCCGAATACGTCGTCAACGCCCTCGCCGCCGGTGGCTCCAAGCTGGTCTCGGGAACAAATCGCCGCCGCTTTCTAAAGTCTGCGTCCGGAGTTGTCGCTGGCTCTCTCACATCCCTTGGTTCGGCTCCCTTTCTTCTTGGGCAGAGCAAGGGGACGAAAAAGTATCGCACGGCTCTGATAGGTACGGGCTGGTGGGGGATGAATATCTTAGGCGAGGCAATACGGGCCAAAAGATCCACCATCGTGGCGATGTGCGATGTCGACCGACGCCATCTGGACCCGGCGGTCGCGCGCGTGGAAAAAGAGACGGGTGACAAGCCGAGCAAGTACAGCGATTTTCGTGAACTTCTTAAAAAGGAAAAACCCGAAATCGTGATCATCGGCACCCCCGACCACTGGCATCCGCTTATCATGATTGCTGCCGTGCAAGCTGGTGCGCATGTCTATGTGGAAAAGCCGATCGGACACACCATCGGGGAAGGGCGTGCGATGGTAAAGGCGGCCCGTGCCACGGGGAAAATGGTCCAGGTAGGCACACATCGCAGGGTCTCGCCTCACAATGTTTCAGGGATGAAGTTTCTCAAGGAGGGTAAGGCTGGAAAGATCGGGAGTGTCCACGCCTTTGTCCACTATGGCGGCAACGGCCCTGAGGCACCCTCCGAAAACATGGCTCCGCCCAAAGCGCTCGACTGGGACCTCTGGTGTGGGCCGGCCCCTATGCGGCATTATTGCGAGAATCCGAAAAGCTGGGGGAATGCAATTCATCCACGTGGTTTCCGCCAGTATCTCGATTATGCCAATGGAACGCTCGGCGACTGGGGAATCCACTGGATGGACCAGATCCTGTGGTGGACGGATGAGAAGCATCCCCGCAAGGTTTACTCGACCGGCGGGCGCGCCATCAAGGGGGTGCCTGTCTATCATGAAACGCACCAGACCAGCGATGCTCCGGACCACCAGATCGCGACCTTCGAGTTTGAATCCTTCACGGCCCACTGGGAGCATAGGAACTTTGCCGGTCACCATGCGCACAAGGGCGAAAACGTAGGTTGTTACTTTCACGGCACCAAGGGCACATTCCACATGGGCTGGCGGGATGGGTGGAAGTTCTACCCTGCTAACAAAAATGAGCCTGTCATCCATGAGAAGCCGACACTCCACGTCCCCGACCACCAGAATATCCGGGAACTTTGGATCGATCTGCTGGAGAGTATTGAGACGCCCGGGCGGAGGCCTGTTTGTGATATCGAAATTGGCCACCTGTCGACCAATGTATGCCTGCTTGGTATGTTGAGTCTCAAGCATGGTAAAAGCGTTGCCTGGGACGGGGAAAAGGAAATGATCATCGGCGACCCCGTTGCCAACAAGCTGCTGACACGCGATTACCGGGGCGACTGGAAGTATCCGGGCAGCTGATTTTCTTTGTTTTTTCAACTGTGCTGATCGTCGTGTCCCTCAATTGTGGCCTTGCTTTGGGTGTGGATGATTGTATGGATTATGCATAACCAGACGCACCCATTTTAAGTATTCCACACGCTATGAAAAAACACATTGTTCTAACACTGCCACTCATTGTCAGCCTTGCCACTTCAGTATCGGCTGCACCGCCTGTGGTGAAAGTAGAAACCAGGATGGAAAAAGGCAAACCGGTCGAGTACAAGTATATCGATGGGATCAAGGTGCATGAGGAAGATCCTGCGAAACAACCACAGCCGAAGGTCGTGACCCCCAAACCCTACGATGCCGAGGCGGCCAAAGCTCCGGCGAATGCCAAAATTCTATTTGATGGCACCGAAAAAACACTCGGAAACTGGACATCCACCCAGGGTGGCCCCACCAAGTGGAAGCTCGTTGACGGCGCCCTGGAGTCGGTGCGTAAAGCCGGCTATATCCAGAGTAAGGAGCAATTTGGCTCCTGCAAGTTGCACATCGAATTCGCCACTCCCGCCGTGGCCAAAGGTAGCGGCCAGGGTCGGGGAAACAGCGGCGTGTTTCTCATGGGGCAGTATGAAGTCCAGGTGCTCGACAGCTATCAAAACCCAACCTATCCCGACGGCCAGTGCGGCGCGCTTTATGGCCGGGTCAAACCCTTGGTCAACGCCTGCCGCAAACCCGGTGAGTGGCAGACCTACGACATCACATTTCATCGGCCGGTCTTTAATGAAAAAGGGGAGGTCACCCGACGCGCCAGGTTTCATGTGGTGCACAACGGCATCGTCATCCACGATAACGTAGAACTTTGGGGCGGCACCAGCTGGCGCGGACCACATTCAATCTCTGAGTACATCAAGCATGGTGACAAAGGCCACCTCCAGATGCAGGACCACGGCAATCCGGTGCGCTTCCGCAATATCTGGATTGTAGAAATCGCCGACTAACCGCCGGTTATGATGACTGTCGAGCTGGGCAGTCCACCCCATCCTTGATGGTTTCCTCCAATCAGCTTGGCGCCTTGATGGATCATCGGCTGGATTTGATGATGATGAGCCAGTCTTTGGCCGGGTCTGACGGTGGGCGGCCCAAGTTGACAGGCTGGCCACCCGTGACGGTTTTCACACTGCCGGTGGCGAGCTTGCCACCCTGGCGGGGGTTGAACCAGTGGACGGAAAACTCTCCGTTGGCCTTGCCAAGGTCTAACACACAAGGCGAGGCTTTGGGTAGGTAGACCAGGTAGAGTGAGCCTTGTTTGGAAAAACAATAACCTTGTTGGTTGGTGTTTTTGGTATTTCCGATGAGGGCGTTGGTGTTGGTCATTTCCCAGAAGGGGATTTGATAATCCCGGAAAAAACCGAGGGCGATGCGACTGTATCGCCAGGTCTTGCCGCGGCTTCTCCAGTCCTGGCAGTTCAGGTCATTTTCGGGAAGCTGGTAACCGAAGTAGTATTCAACCCCGGTGCCCCCCGCCATCAGGGTGCCCCAGAGGACCTGGGCGCGGATTTCATCGATGCTGGGAAGGTGGGGCGATGCCTTTTTTTTCTTATGTTTGGCCATGGCCTGGGCCATACCCGGCCAGTCGGGGTCGGGAGGTGTTCCGGTAGCGGCATTGCCTGCCTCGTCGAAGCCGATGACCCATGGATGACCCGCTTTTGTGGAGCGGCTGACCCACTTCAAGGTGTCGGTATGCGTCCGGTTGACGTGGGAGTTCTGGATGGAGACACCGCTTAGCAGGTCTTTTTTCCCCAGAAGCCGTCCGTAGATTTTATCCTGCTCATGAGGATAGGTGTGAAGGACGATGTTGTGTGCGTAGGGGTCGGTTTTCCTGATGAACCGCGCTTGGTCGCTGATCTGTTGGATCGACTGTGTGTTTTCCTCACCCAGGTTCCAATTGAGTGCGAGGTTGTGACCGAACCTGGCGATGATTTCACGCAGATAGGCCTTGCGCTGGATGCCGAGCTCTCCCTTGTCGAGGGCATGCTGCTTACCTGCTTGGTGGTTCCCCCGGAGGTCATCATTTTCAGTTTCCTGCAACTTGAAGTGGAGATACATGCCCTTGGCCGTGGCGTGGTCGAAGACCATTCCCCATTGGTCGAGTTTCGAGCAGTCGAAGTGAACTTTGTCCGACCTGCTGACATGGGGCCAGACGTTGTCGCCGTCGCCTCCAGCATTGTATGGGATAAAGGAAAAGGCGTTACAACCTTGGGCAGAGAGGTAGTTGATGGCACCAATGATGCCTTTCCCCTTGCCGTTTTTCCATGTGGGGTCTCCGGATTTCCAATCCCTGACATGTGCGTTCCAGTTTTTCAGCGGACATTTTTTCGGGTTGTTAGCCACGGTGCCATCGAAATCCACGTAGGCGAGGAACGTCTCCGGGGCATCGGCACCGGCTTTGAGGAACCACTCGGCATTGCCGGCGTGGCGGAGGTAGCGGGTGCCCACATACTGAAGCCGCCCCTTGCCACGCAGATCGACACCGGCTTTGTCGGTCGGGCCAATCTTGAAGCTTCCCTGGAGTTTATCCAATGGCGTTCCCTTGAACTGGATAGCATATTTCCATCGGCCTGCCTTGTCGGGTGATAGATGAGCCCTCCATTGGTTTCCTGATGTGGCTGACGTCTCAGCGGCATGGCCGTCGGCTGCAAAGTACCCTGGCACCACGTAATCGGGCGTGCCGGATTCGTGGGTGAAACGGACATTCAGGACGAGGTCAGTGAATGGGTTGGGCTTGGTGTCCGTTTCGCCGGCATGGGGGCCGGTCATGGTGAGTGTGACCTTATGCCACTGTTTGAGCTCACCGGATACGGTTACTTTTTCATCAGCATGGAGGCTCATGGGCAGGAGCATGGCACTGGAAACGGCAATCAGGGTGGCTGGACTCTTTTTGTGCATGTTGTGTTGTTTCGGTGTCGGCAGGACGGTTTGAGAAATTTCCCCAGGGAAGGTTGCCGTCTGCATGCAAACGGCGCGTCCCGCTTCAGACGATACGATGTCCAGCGGGTTTTCTCCCATGTTTTTCTTAAAATAATCAACGCATTGACTTCATCGGGCGGCAGGAAACGGGCGGGGAAATGGTGATGGATAGAAGGAAAGGAAGCACGCACAATTACCTATTTACAATTGGACTATGATCCATTAGCAACAGCGCATGTCTGATTGTCGTCGCCCATTCTCCTCACAAGTATTTGATGGCCCTGATCGTGCACCGAGTCGTGCGATGATGCATGCCGTCGGTTTCAACAACGAAGATTTCGATAAACCGCAAGTTGGTGTGGCATCCACCTGGAGCCAGGTCACGCCCTGCAACGTCCACATTGACCGGTTGGCACTTGAATCGGCCAAAGGCGTGGATGCCGCGGGTGGAAAATCCGTCATTTTTAACACAATCACCATCTCCGACGGTATTTCCATGGGGACCGAGGGCATGAAGTACTCACTTGTTTCCCGCGAGGTGATCGCCGATTCCATCGAGACCGTCATTGGCTGTGAAGGCATGGACGGCGTGGTCGCCATCGGGGGCTGTGATAAAAACATGCCTGGCTGCATCATGGCACTGGCCCGACTGAATCGTCCCGGCATCTTTGTCTACGGAGGCACGATTCTTCCCGGTTGCACCAGCATCAAGGGGGAGGATAAAGACCTCGATATCGTTTCCGTTTTCGAAGCCGTTGGCAAACATGCAGCCGGCGAGTATTCTGATGAAGAACTCCGGGCTGTCGAAGAAAATGCCATTCCCGGGGAGGGTTCGTGTGGTGGCATGTACACCGCCAACACCATGGCGAGTGCCATCGAGGCGCTCGGGATGTCACTTCCTAACAGTTCTGCCCAGGATGCCGTTGGCGAGGACAAGATGAGGGATTGTTTTGATGCCGGTGCTGCTGTTTTGAATATGATGGACAAGGGGATCCGTCCTCGCGACATCCTGACCCGGAAGGCCTTTGAAAACGCGATCACCGTTGTTATCGCCCTCGGTGGCTCCACCAATGCCGTGCTGCACCTGCTCGCCATGGCTCATGCCTGTGATGTGGAACTTAGTATCGACGACTTCACGGAAATCGGCAAAAACGTCCCCATGCTCGCCGACCTGAAACCAAGTGGCAAGTATGTCATGGCGGACCTGGTGAAAATCGGCGGCACCGTGCCGTTGATGAAGATGCTTCTTAAGGCGGGGCTTCTGCATGGCGACTGCTTGACGGTCACCGGTAAGACCCTCGCTGAAAACCTGGCCAATTCCCCGATTGAATACCCCGTTGACCAGGACATCATCCGCCCCTTGGACAACCCGATCAAAAAAGACAGTCACCTGCGTATCCTCTACGGAAATCTTGCTCCAGAGGGTGCTGTTGCCAAGATCACCGGGAAAGAGGGAAGCAGTTTCACCGGTAGTGCCCGCGTCTTCGATTGTGAAGAAGACGCGATGATCGCCATCCTTGAGGGTAAAATCGTCGATGGCAATGTCATTGTTATTCGCCGCGAAGGACCGAAGGGCGGTCCCGGCATGCGCGAGATGTTAGGGCCGACCAGTGCCGTGATGGGACGTGGCCTTGGTGACAAGGTGGCCTTGATCACTGACGGTCGTTTCTCCGGTGGTAGCCACGGGTTTGTTGTCGGTCATATCACACCTGAAGCCCACGTCGGTGGTCCGATTGGTTTGCTTGAAGACGGCGACGAGATCACGATCGATGCCGTAGGCAACAGCATCAGTGCCAATCTCACGGATGAGGAATGGGCGGCGCGAAAAGCCAGATGGCAGCCTTACGAGCCTCGTTACAAGCGTGGTGTGCTGGCCAAGTATGCCCACACCGTGACATCGGCCTCGACCGGTGCGGTGACGGATAAGTTCTAGGGAGTAGTTCGGAGAGCTTGCCCGCATAGCTTCACGCGAAGGAGGGGCCTGTCCGCATCATTCCTGGGTTGCCGGTGGACAGGATTGTCCACCCTCCCTAGCCTAGCTCGGCTTCGAGCTTTTCGATCTTGTCATTGAGCTCGCCCCATTGGGTGAAGGCGTTTTCCAATTTCTCGGAAAGCGCCTGGTAGGCGGATGATGCCTGCTGCATTTTTTCGGCATCCCCGGCAGTGGCTGGGTCGGACATGTGATGTGTCAGGGCGCTCTGCGCGGCCTCGAATTCGGAAATACTGTTTTCCAACGCTTCCAGTTCGGCTTGCAGTGGTTTGAGCACATCGTTGCGCTTCTGCCGTAGCGCGGCTTCCGCCTTGCGCTGCTCCTTGCGGTTGGCGTTCGAAGCTGGACCGGAATGCACTGCTTTGGCCGTAGTCGTTGCCACCCCCCTTGCGGCGTTTCTCTCCTCCTCGACTTTTTCGAGGTAGTAAGTGATGTTGCCAGCAAACATCCTTGGAGGATGACCCTGGCGGAACTCGAGTGTCTTGGTTACGATCGGGTCAAGGAACGAGCGGTTGTGGGAAACGATGAGGTAGGAGCCCGGGTAATCGCGCAGGGCGTTTTGCAACACCTCCTGCGACTGGATATCGAGGTGGTTGGTGGGTTCGTCGAGAATGAGGAAGTTGGCAGGGCGAAGCAGCATGCAGACGAGGGCGACGCGCGACCGTTCACCGCCGGAGAGGATGCCTACTTTCTTAAAGACGTCGTCGCCACGGAACAGGAAACAGCCCAGGAGGTTACGGGCCAGGGGCGCGTTTTCACGTGATGCGGCTTTTTCCGCGCACTCGAGCACGGTGATGTCCGGATCGAGCTCATCGGCGTGGTTTTGGGAGAAAAACGAGGCGGCTGCTTTGTGCCCGAAACGATGCACCCCGCTGTCGGGCTCTTCCTGGCCGGTGATGAGTCGGCAGAAGGTGGATTTCCCCGCGCCGTTAGGTCCGACGATGGCGATGCGTTCGCCGCGGGTGATTTCAAAGTTGAAGTCCTGGAAAATATTGACCTTACCGTAGGCCTTGCTGGCGTTTTCCAATACGGCAACGCTGTGGCCGGACGCCGGAGGGTCAGGGAAACGGAAACTCATCACCGCATCATCCTGCTCGATCTCGATCAGTTCGATTTTTTCCAACTGCTTGATCCGGCTTTGCACCTGCTTGGCCTTGGTTGCCTTGGCGCGGAAGCGGTCGATGAAATCCTGGATCTGTTTGACCTCACGCTGCTGGGCTTTGTACTGCTTGACGAGAATTTCTTTGCGGAGGACGGATTCCTTGACGTAAAATGAGTAGTTGCCCGCGTATTCCTCGGCCCGGCCGTGGTGGAAGGCAATGGTCCGCTTGGTAAGCATATCGAGCAGCGCGAGGTCGTGGGAAATGATCAGGATGGCCCCCGGATAGTTGACCAGGTAGCTTTCCATCCACTTTTGCGAATCGATGTCAAGGTGGTTGGTCGGCTCGTCCAGGAGCAGGATTTGTGGCTGGGTCAGCAGTAGTTTGGCAAGTGCGATCCGCATCTGCCAGCCGCCGGAGAACTCACCGCAGTCGCGGGTGAAGTCACTGCGCCGGAAACCAAGGCCGGTGAGCACCGACTCCATCTTGGGTTTGATCGTCCCCGGGTTGGCGGCTTCGAGCTTGAGTTCCAGATCGCCGATGTCGTGAAGCAGGTCCGAGTAGGGGGCGGACCGGGGGTCGAGGTGGTGCAGTTTTTCGGCCAGTGAGTCGATTTCCCTTTGCAGGTCGCGGGTTTCGGCAAAGGCCGACTCCACTTCATCCCAGAGGGTGATGTTTTTAATATGAATTCCCTCCTGGGGCAGGTAGCCGACGTCGCAGTGCTTGGGTTTGACCAGCCTGCCGCCATTCGGCTTGAGGATGCCGGCGATACACTTCATCAGGGTGGATTTGCCCGCGCCGTTGTGCCCGGCGAACGCGATCCGCTCCTTCGGATGCACAGTGAACGAGAGGTCTTTAAAGATGACCCTCGCACCGAATTCGATATGTAGGTTTTGCACGGCAAGCATCGCGGGCAGGTTTCTGCCAGAATTCAGGGGATTGACAACAGAATTTTAAACCGGTTCGAATACGCGTATTGCGCGCAATGGAATCATTCCTTCCTTCATCTACTATCAAAAATAGCAGTTTGAAAAACGGGCACCCTGCACTACCGGCCATTCTTGAAGGTTGTCAAGAGGCCGGGAATAGCCAATGATCATGGCCATGAGCAGAATTTGTGAAGTAACCAGTGCGTTGATCGACCTGGCCCTTCTTGAGGATATCGGGGAAGACCTGAAGACGGGGGATGTGACGTCGGTGTATTTTGTGCCCGGGGAAAGAAAATCAAGCTCCTACATCCATGCCAAGGCTGAGGGGATATTGGCGGGAATGGCTACCGCCAGGGAGGTGTTCCACCGGATCGACCCCGGGCTGGAACTGGTCGGACTCAAGCAAGACGGGGACGTGCTCAATTACGGCGACCACGTGCTGGAGATCAGCGGTTCCGCGCGATCGATTCTTACCGCGGAGCGGACCGCGCTGAATTTTCTCCAAAGGCTGTCGGGTATAGCCACCCAGACACGCGAGTATGTGGCCCTGATACGCGGGACGAAAGCCAGGGTACTCGATACCCGCAAAACGACGCCGGGCTGGCGCGCCCTGGAAAAGGCGGCCGTGGTAGCGGGGGGGGGGACCAACCACCGGATGGGTTTGTATGACCGGGCGATGGTAAAGGACAACCATCTGATGGCGGAAAACAAGTTGAATGCCTTGCAGGACGCCATTGACCGGCTGCATGAAGATCGCCCCGGCGTTGAAGTGGAGCTGGAAACAGACACACTGCAACAAGTCGGGCAATTCCTTGGACTGGAAGGCGTTGATTACATCCTGCTGGACAACATGGACAACGCGACGATGCGGCAGGCGGTGGCGATGCGTGATGCGGCAAAATCGAAAGTCCTGCTGGAGGCCAGTGGGGGAGTGAATCTGTCGACGATTGCCGGTATCGCCCAGACAGGTGTCGACTTCATCTCGGTGGGTGCATTGACACACTCAGCCGTCGCGCTCGATCTGTCGCTGGAGTTTAAATAACAGTTCATGCAATAAAGTGCGGCGATCTGCCTCCTACCAACAACCCGTCAACCAGCCCCTATGAAAAAGCCCGTCTTCTTTTTGATCCTACGTGTGATTGTGGCGCTCATCCTCCTTCAGACCTTGTTTTTCAAATTCACCGGAGCCGAGGAATCCGTGAAACTCTTTTCCATGCTATCAGAGGCCGTGATCGGGGACGACTCCCTGGAGGCACTGATGCGGATAGGTTCCGGCGTGGTGGAGTTGGTGACTGCCGTACTCCTGTTGATGAAAAAACCTGCTGCAATTGCGGTCGGCTCATTGATGGCTGTTGGGACGATGGCAGGGGCGATCGTAACCCACCTATCCGTGATCGGGGTGGATTACGGGGGCGGTCCGGTGCTGTTCATCATGGCGGTGGTCACCATGGTGATCTCCCTGGTGCTGCTCTTCCGGTTCCGGGGATCATTGCCCATGCTGGGTAAATTCACATGAGCGGCGTGTTGATTTTGTTCCACCGGGCGTGGGAGATAGGTTGCATTTCTGCGGTATTCCGCTACATTGGCCACCTATGACATCAAAGTTCATTGGTCTTCGCATTTCGATTCACGTTGTTCTAGCTGCATGGATGTCTGTGGGAGCTTCAGCTGAGAGTGAAATCCCGAAGGGTATTTTACCACACCTATCAGCGGATCGTTATGAAGAGCGTGAAAAGGCATACGCCGAGCTTCACAAGTGGGCGGAAACAAACCTGCAGGTCGCACCCGAGATATTACATCGCACGTGGAAGGCGCTGGAAGAGCCGGAAGCCAAGACGCGGTGCTACACGCTGATGAAGGAAATGGTGATCCAGCGTCAATACGGACGCGGCAAGGGCTTTGTCGGTATCAGCATGGAGGAGTTCATAGTCCCGGGCAAACAAGGTGAGCCGGCCCGGCCGGGAATCCGGGTTCGACTGGTGCTGCCCGATACACCGGCTGCCAAGGCGGGCTTGAAAGTGGGGGATGTGGTGTTAGGGGTCGATGATCTTGACTTCAGTAAGCTCGGGAAAGCCAAAGCGCCACGAATCGGTGGTGGTATTCAAGGGCGGATGGGGATGGTGATAGGCATGGACACGGTGCTGAAATTCAGTGAATACATCCAATCCAAGCAACCCGATGACATGATCACCCTGCATCTTGTGCGGGCGGGTAAAAAGAGCGATATGAAAATCAAGTTGATGAAACGTCCAGCGTCTGCGGATGCTGATGCCTTTGGCCCGTCAAGGGCGGATGAATCAAGGCTGCAAGGCGAAAGATTCTTCAACAAATGGCTGAAGGAAAAAGGCTAGGGCACCGGGGATAAGGAAGTTCTTTTTCAAGGCGTGGGGACCGGCGGGGTCTTCGGTGATGGTGGAGCCTCTGGGGTGGGGACTTCAGGGGTGGTTACGGTGGTGCTCACCCGGTCGTAGAACTCGACGATTTTTTTGTGGGCATCACGTTCTATCAGACCTGCGTTGGCCAGGTCCTGGGCAAGTTTTTTAGCGCGAGCAATCTTGAAGTCATCAAAGGATGTGGCTTTGGCTTCGCTGGACACTTCCTGTGGCGGGCTGATGACCAGGTTGGGGAGCAGCTTATCGACACCCGGCAGGACCGAGCCGGGGATGATTTGCTGGAGTGTGGCTTTTTCCCCGGTCGCAGGCCCGCTTTGAATCGTCGGTGGCTGGCCATCGGCGAGCTGTTCGATGTTGTTGGCATCCTCGAAGATGGCGAGCTTCACACAGTTGTCGTAATTGCTAAGAAGGGCATCACGGATCAACACCTGGCGGATCGGCAGCTCCTCATCTTTTTCCGTGGAAAAGAACGTGTCGTCGACTTCCATGACCGAGGCAAGAATCTCAGCCGGTGTGAGGCCGAGCTGAACGCCAAGATACATTTGGTGCATCGATTTGTAGAGATTGGATTGCGCGTTCTCAGCGTAGAATTGTTCGTAGGCAGCCGACTCGCTGGCATTGGAGCTCAGCTCCACGATGACGGCTCTTTTTTGCTGGTACTTGCGACAGCTCTTGACTCCAAAGAGGGCCAGGGCGATCACGACGATAATGAAAAGCCCCTGTTTGATATACTCGCTGTAGTGTACTTGGGTCGTTGCCATGGGTCGGGAATTTGGTTTGTGTTGGTGAAAATGTTAGTTGTTACGGGGGTTAACGTTCGAAACGTTTTCGATCGCGACAGTTAAAGGTTACTTCCTCGTGGGTGATTTGATTCATCTGGAGGAGCTGGGCGAGTGATTCATCAATGGTGTGCATCCCTTCGGCATGTCCAATCTCCATCAGCCCCACGACTTGTTCGATTTTTCGCTCCCGGATGCAGGTGCGTAGACCATGGTTCATGCGGAGGACTTCCGAGGCCATGACCCGTCCCTGGCCATCGCTGCGCATGATCAGGCGTTGTGAGACAATGGCTTCCAGCACATTCGCCAGCTGGGCGATGATTTGCTGCTGCTGGTCCGGGGGGAAGACATCGACCAGGCGATCGACGCTCTGAGGTGCGTCGAGGGTGTGCAAGGTGGCGATCACCAGGTGCCCGGTTTCCGCTGCGGTGAGAGCGATGCGAATGGTTTCGAGGTCCCTGAGCTCGGAAACGATGATTACATCGGGGTCCTGCCTGAGGGCTTGCCTGAGGGCGGTTGGGAATGACCTGGTATCGGTCCCCACTTCCCGTTGTTTCACCAGGCAGGAGAGATGGGGGTAGATAAATTCGATAGGGTCCTCGATGGTGATGATGACTCCGGACCGGGTTTCAGAAATCCGTTTGACCATGGATGCCAGCGTGGTTGATTTGCCGGAGCCGGTCATTCCGGTGAGCAGGACAAGACCACGGCGGAGCTGACAGATCTTTTCAATGATCGGGTAGTGGCCGAGAGCCGCGAGACTGGGGATGTCGATTGGGATATGGCGGAATGACGCTTCGATGTGGCCACGGATGTAGTGGACATTGCCCCGGAACCGGCCGATGTCGGAGACCTGGATGGCGTAGTCGAGCTCCCAGTTCTTTTCCAACTCAGCCCGCTGGGATTCCGTGAGGGTGTCCATGATGAGGAACTTGGTGACTTCATCGGACAGGCAAAAGTCCTCAAGCGCCTTTAACACGCCATCGACCCGCGCGGCGGGTGGTGCCCCACTTGACAAATGCAAGTCGGAGCCGCCTAGCTCGACGCATACCCGCAGGTAGTCGGTGACATTTTTTACTTCGCTGATAGCATCGCTCATAGTTGCTGGAATGTTGGGTAGGATGGTGGGCTAGGAAATCCCTCGGAACAGGCGGTCGAAATCCTGGGCATTGGGTGCCGCCTGCCGGGCGGTGGACTCCTCGACAAAGCCTTGTTGGGCGGCTGCGACGAGGTAGCGGACAAAGGAGCAGTTCGTCGCATTATCGTTGCGGTTAATGTGGTCGGCTATTTCCGCGAGGTTGCTGTTGCGAATCCATGCGCGGGTGGCTGCTTCATTCTGCAGGTGTTCGACCGCGAGCATGAGGCCGCCGTGTTTGCGGGGCAGGAGTTGCTGTGAGAGGATGCCGATAAGGTGGTTGGAGAGCAGCTTGAGCAAACCCTCCCGGGAGTCGGGGGGGAAGAGGTTGGTAAGCCGTTCCAAGCTGTCGGTAACACCGGAACTGTGCAGTGTGGCTACGACGAGGTGGCCGGTTTCCGCGGCTTGCAGTGAAATCTTGGCCGTTTCCTTGTCCCGGATTTCGCCTAACAGGATGATGTCCGGGCTTTGCCTGAGTGATGCGCGAAGCGCGGAAGCAAAGGACAGGGTGTCAGCATGCAATTCACGTTGGGAAAAATAGCTTAATTTGTTAGCAAAGATATACTCGATGGGGTCCTCGATGGTAATGATGTGGCGTGCCTGGTTTTCGTTGATCCATTGAAGCATGGATGCCATGGTGGTGGATTTTCCCGAGCCGGTAGGCCCGGTGATCAGGATGAGACCGGATTTCCGGGACGCCCAGTTGATCATCAGTTCCCGGGGGAGGCCCAATGCATCCATAGTTGGAATCTCCTCCTTGATCGGGCGGAGCACGGCTGAGAGTAGGCCAAGTGACTTATAGAGATTGACGCGTAGTCGGCGCCCGCCCTGGATCACATGGCTGGTATCCTTCTCGTGTGTGTGTTCAGGGTCGGCATGGCACTGGTTCCAGAAGTCGGCCATGGTTTCGTAGCTGAGTGCGGATGCCCCCGGCACCTGGATCTCGTTGTCCAGCCGGACCCGGGGCACCTGGTCTTGGCATAAAAACAGATCCGAGGCACCTGCTTGGAAGGCATCTGCCGCCAGTTGATCGATGGAGTCACTCATATATTACGCTCAGCAGTAGAGCGATAGAATGTTGACACGGCAAGTCAGAATGTCGGTAGCCTTTTGTGTTTCCAAAATGATTTTACTTGTCTAGCTTGTAGAAAATTCATGGACGAGGCGACGGAACAACACATTGCACACTGTAGCTCATGCGGTTGTAGGATGGATATCTCTGCGATGGAGCCCTACACGAACGTGGTGTGTCCGGATTGCGGCCATCACACCCGGGTCAAGTGTGAGTTGGGCCAGTATCTTCTGGTCGGGCGTCATGCGGCGGGAGGGATGAGCATGGTGTTCAAGGCCCGCGACGTCACCCTGGATCGTGAAGTGGCCATCAAGATACTGAATGAGGATTATTCCCATGACGAGCAGCGCATGCAGCAGTTTGAGCATGAAGCCCTGATCACCGCTGCCATCAGTCATCCCCACGTTGTGAGGGTGTTCACCGTGGGGAAAGCCTACGGCCATTTTTATATTGCGATGGAGATGGTGCCGGGTGAAAACCTGGAGCAGCGCATCTCCCGTGAAGGCGCGATTGGTGAGGATGAGATGCTGCCGATTGCGGCGGAGATCATTTCCGGTTTGCGGGCAGCGAAGTCAGCGGGTCTGATTCACCGGGACATGAAGCCGGGGAACATTCTGTTCGATTCCATGGGCCATGTGAAGATCGTTGATTTTGGCCTGGCCCTGGTCACCCATGGGGGAACGGCCAAGGCCGAGGAAATCTGGGCTACGCCCTATTATGTTCCGCCTGAGGCGCTGGATGGACAAGAAGAGGATTTCAGGAGTGACATGTATGCCTTGGGGGCGACCCTCTATCACTGCCTGTCAGGCCAGCCACCGATTTCGGGGGAATCCAAATCCACCCGGGCCGTCCGCAAGGCCAAGGAAAGTATTGTTCCCCTGGCTCAGATCGCCCCATGGCTGAAACCGGAGACTTGCCATTTGGTCGACAAGGCGATGGCTCTGAACCGGGAGGACCGGTTTGCATCCTACGCCGAGATGGAAGACGTGTGGAATCTTGCTTATCAGTCGATCCAGGGCGCAGGAGCAGCCGAACCCATGCATAGCCGTGAGCGGGCGCGTCGGAGGGTGAAAGAGAAAAGCGGTATGATGAGTCTGGTGGTGACTGGATTGATCGCCTTGTTGTTAGTAGCTGCGGCGGTAGGGATTTTTCTCAAGAAAAAGAATGCGGCAGGGGACGTGCCCTCTGGAAATGAGGTGGTCGATACCGGTGGCAAGCAACCCGATGAGGGGGATGGCGGGGGATATGCACCCGAGGTCGCTGCGCGTATTGGCAAAGAATTTCGATTGTCTCACCGGCTGCTCAAGGAAAGGCAGTATGATGAGGCAAAATCCGTGTTTGTCCGTTTGATGAATGACAAGCAGGTCACCGAGCCCACCGCCTCGTGGGCGGGAGTCGAATCGGTGGTTGCCACTTGGTTAGGGGGGAATTCAGGCGATGCCAGTAATGCCATTGCTGATTTGCACAGGCATATGCAGGCCCGTGGTGTGTCAGGCGAAAGTACTGTTGGTGTGTTAGGGAAGCAGTTGGGGAATCTGGAGATCGTCAAAGAGTCGCATATTGGCAACGATACGATGAGTGTCGTTTACCTGATGGCGATCGCGTTAAAGAATTGGGAGATCGGTGCATGGGATGCGGCCGTTCCCTTGTTCAAGAAGGTCAGCAGCTATTCCTTGCCTCCGGAAAGCCCCCTTCTGGTTTACAAAGACATTGCGCAGCGATACCTCTCCGATTATCAGAAACTGAAACCCATATCCGAGATGCAAGCGCCGGGTGATTTGGATGGAGCGCGAGAGCGGTTGGATCTGCTTAAACGGACGCTGGGCGAACTGAAAACGCGAGGTCGGGCCAGGTTCCATGTGAGGACATGGCAGCTGAGGTTGCATCACCAGGTCAAGGTGCTGAGGGAGCAGGCGAACCACTCAGGTAAACAGGAGGCGAAGGCACCTGACTACGAGCAGCAGTTACCCAGGTTCCGTGAGCTTGTGGCTAACGCTAAATTTGCCGAGGCCTCGGAGTTGTTACAGGATGTGAGCCTGGAGCGACATCAGCGCGACGAAAGGGATGCCTGGGTCTATCTAACGGATTCCGCGAGCGCATTTCTTGGCGGTTTGGAAGAGGTGATTCCGGATACAGGTGTGGTGATGAAACTTGAGGGTGTGGATGGAAAGACCTATCAAAGAATTGTCAGGGCGAAAGAGGGAGGTTTGCAATTGCAGGGCACTGATGGAGAGGTTTTTGTTCCATGGGCCAGGATAAAAGCCGAAAGTGTGTTAGCCATCCATCAGAAGGCATTCAAGCAGACCCTGGCCACACTGGAGGGGCAGTTGCGGACTGAGCAGGCGGTATGTTATGCTTGGCTGACAGGAATGAAAGACAAAGCCAGGCTGGCAGCGGGCAGACTGGCTGAATCCAATAGGAACTTCAGCAAGCGTTGGGCGAGCACCATGCGTGCCCACCATGAGCAACCTTGACCCCTATGGAATGGAAACCAGAATCATGGCGCGACTTAAGCGCTTTGCATCAGCCTGTCTATTCTGACCAGGCGGCCCTTGCCGAGGTGACGCAGTCGTTGGCTCGTCAGCCGTCGCTTGTCTTTGCCGAGGAGGTGAAGGCACTGCGCGACGACCTTTCCCGCGTGGGAAGGGGTGAGGGGTTTTTACTGCAGGGTGGTGATTGTGCAGAGAGCTTCGCGGAGTTCTCGGAACAGAATATAAGGAACACCGTCAAGGTGATCCTCCAGATGGCAGTAACCCTGACCTACGCGGGGGGATGCCCGGTGGTGAAGTTAGGTCGCATGGCAGGGCAGTTTGCCAAGCCGCGATCAGCGGCGACGGAAACCAGGGATGGTGTGGAGCTTCCTAGTTACCGGGGTGACAGCATCAACGGGATTCAGTTCGACGAGTGTAGCCGCATCCCCAACCCCAAACGCATGTTGCGGTCCTATCACCAGTCGGTTTCCACCATCAACTTGCTCCGTGCCATGACCACGGGTGGATACGCCAGTCTGAGGAACGTCAAGGCGTGGAACCTGGAATCCGTGCACCAGACACCACTGGCCACCCGTTATGGCAAGATGACCGAGCGCATCCATCAGGCGCTCGATTTTATGGAAGCCTGCGGCCTTCCGCTGGAGGCGTTCTCCTCGTTGCAGGGCACAGCCCTCTATACTTCACACGAGGCGCTTTTGTTAGAGTATGAGCAGGCCATGCTCAGGCAGGAGCAGGGCGTCTGGTATGATTTATCAGCGCATAGTCTTTGGATTGGCGAACGCACCCGGCAGGTCGATGGAGCCCATGTGGAGTTTCTTCGTGGCGTGGCTAATCCTGTGGGGGTTAAAATCGGACCCACGGTGGAAGTGGCAGACTGTCTGCGTTTGATAGAAAAGCTGAACCCGGAAAACGAGGAGGGAAAGCTGATACTGATCTGCCGTATGGGCGCGGCAAAGGCGGCCGATGTCTTGCCCGGATTACTGGAATCCGTCCACCGTGAAGGCCGTCATGTCATCTGGATGTGTGATCCGATGCACGGCAACACAGAGACGACGGGGACGGGGCACAAGACGCGCAATTTCAACAAGATCCTCGAGGAGGTTCGAGCCTTCTTTGGTGCCCACGGGGAAGCTGGCACCTATCCGGGTGGATTGCATCTGGAAATGACAGGGCGTTATGTCACGGAGTGTACGGGTGGCGCGTATGCCCTGAAAGAGGAGGATCTCCACCATTGTTATGAAACGCAGTGTGACCCGCGTCTCAATGCCGGCCAGGCTCTCGAGATCGCCTATCACGTGGCCGATGCCCTGCGTGCGTTCAGGCTGGCCGCAAAAGAGTAGCGCGAAGGAGTAGCTCCGGACTTGCCCGGGGCGGGCTAGAATTGCCCGGTGACTAACTCGATGAAGCGTTTGCCCGTTTTGCTCAGGGTGGCCCTGTGTCCGGTGCCGCTGACAAAACCCTTGGTATGGTATTCGTGTTTGGACCGGCAATTTCGGACCGAACTGATCCTCGCTTCACTGACGCTGCGCATGCTGGGGCTGACAGCAAGTGGAAAACCTGACGCGCTGAAAGATATTTCCCATGAAGGAGTGCGGCTCTTGTGGTTGCCACGTGCCAACCACGGGTAACGCGCAACGATTTCGAGTGGTCCGGTCTGGCTCTGGTCCCTGGGCACTGTCACTTTGTAGTGAACGGGCACCGATTTAACATACTCGGGAATGGTAAGGGATTTATTACGATGTTTGGCCATGAAATAGGCTGCGATATCGAGTCCTGCCATGTTGATCCCGTTGTGGTTGCCGTGGTAGTTCGTGCCGCCGAAGTGTTTTGCATGCCAGTCGGTGAAACGGGTGGAAAAAACCAGGTTCATCTCCAAATGGAGGTGTGCCCGTTCACGGTTGATGCCTGCACCCGTGTAGCCGAGTTTGCCGATCACCTGGCCCATCGCCACTTTCTGTCCCACCTTGACCGTGATCTCTGACAAGTGCGCGTAGAGACTGTAGATCGGTCCACAGCTCCAGCCATGCTCGATCACGATGTATTTCCCGTAATTGCTGCGGCTGGATGATGGATTGGTGTAGGCGACCACACCTGAGGCGATCGCCTGGACATCATCCAGTGGCCTGCCACTCCGGTCGCGTTTGATGGGTTTGATATCGATACCCTCATGGAATTGGGTGCCGATCACCCCGTCCTCGGTGCGTCTGAGGTTGCGGACGAAGCCGTATTTTCCTGCGGTCCATGGCTTGCTGGCCTTGCCCTCGAAGTTCCGGTGTACGTACATGTAGAACTTTTCCCCTTCACCTTGATAGATGTGGTCATTGACCGTGGGCAACATCACCTCCTCGTCCGGTGACTGGGCCCAACAGGCGGGGGAAAACAGTGCTGCCAGCAGCAAAGTGCAGATGACAACGATGGAGGCGGCGATGGTTCTAGGACAACGGGACATGGAATATCTCTTGAAGGAAAGACCGGGTGACTCAGGACAAATTCAGAGTGGTTACTTTTTCTCCCTTTTTTTCATCTCCTTGAGGCGTTGTTTCCATTTTTTGGTGTCCTCTCCAATGCGTGGCGCCACCCTGTCGTAGAGTTTGATTTCTTTCTGGTTGATGCCGCTCCAGATGACGAGGATACCATCGTTGACAGGCTTATCGATCCGAACCACACCGAGAGCCTGGCCGTTGACCAGGGCGAGGAGCAGTTTACCCTGGTTCATGGTGGTCGTCGTGTTCAGTCGGCGGGTTGCCTGTGTGTTGAGTTTGAAAACAATCCCGTAGGTGAGGTTGTCATCGGCAGGAAACGGGCTGAATGCAACAATATCCTTGGTGCTGATCTCAGGGACTTTGCGGAAGTATTTCTCACCAGCCAGGGTCTTCACCTTGCGCGCAAACTTGGGAGCCTCGGCGGCAGAGCCTTCCATGTGGAAGGAAATGGAGGCGGGTGGTGTTTTTTTCCCGCTCGCCCAACTGGTGGCGACCGATGCAGGGATGATGAGCAGGGCGAGTAGGATCAAGTGTTTCATAAGCGGCAGGCTGACTGCTATCACCTCATTCTAAAAGAAAAAAATAGTTGGAACAGGCCATTCAATGAGCCGTGCGCGCACAAAAAATCCCATTGGTCGATTAGGTGCCAACGGGATTTTTTGGGTCACAACCAAACACGGCAAGGGTGGCCTGTGATTTGGTCGGGATTGGGCTTATCGGCGGCGTCTAAGGACGAGTGCGCCTGCACCGAGCATGCCGAGGATGGCGCTGCTTGGCTCAGGGACGGACGTCCAGCTGATAGCTGCGATACCTGCTCCGTCGCTACCTGGGTTGCCGATCGTATTGACCTGGAACTCAAAAGTGCGGATGGCGTGTTGGGTGATCTGGACGACTTCCTCGCCTGGAGTCAAACCGACGATGTCAAAATCGACGTTCAGTGCATCAGGTCCTAGGAAAGTGACCAGAACGGTGTCACCAGGGTCCATTTCGAGGGAGGTTTTGACCGTTCCGCTGTCGTTTGCGTAGGAGTTACCTACTTCAACAACATCAGTTCCGCCGACCTCAAAACGCACATCGCCGTAACCGGCGACATTCACCGTGAGGGGAGTGCCCGAGGTTACCGTATCGCCTAATGCAACGACGTTGGCACTGACGAGAGCGTTGAAATCAAGGGTGAATGCCTGGGACAAAGCCGTGGCACCCAGTGAAATCGCAGCAATGATTAGTGTTTTTAATTTCATGTAATTGGAGGGTAGTTGGGTTATATCCATGCATGATTGGCGAAATATTATCGCCACCTGCGCAGACAGGTTAATTTATTATAAAAAACACGCTTTAAGCAAGGCGATGTGTACCCTTGATGGTCAGCAAACCTTGAATATTTAAATTAATATCAATTAATTCCATCCGAATAACACCTCACCTAACTGTTGGACTGAGTGCATAGCTTGCGGTTAGTTCCCAGCTGAAGCGTGAGGCCGGGGTCGCCATTCAGTTGCAAAAAAATCAACTTCTGGCAGGGGGGAGAAAATCAGGAAATGTGAAACAAACTTCAGCTTTGCCTCCCAATGCAGGATTATCCTGATGGAATCACGACCGACGAGTGGCGTATGTAAGCCAAACACAGTGTGTCTATACGCCGGGTGCCTTCGTCACCGGCTATTTCTTCTGGGCGTCCAAATAGAGGTCGTGGAACTTGATCGCCTCGGTTCCTACGATGGCTGCGGTTCCTAACAGGGTTTCCTCGGACACGGTGAGGGGCACCTGGGCGGTTGGTCGTGCCAGCCCCATGATCAGCTGGCCATAACTCTGGGCTCCACCTACGTGTTGCAGGAGTTTCAGGGAAATATGCCCGGCATCGAGGTTCGGGAAAACCAGAACGTCAGCGGCTGGGCGCGATTCGTGACCGGGGCGTTTTACCTCGGCGGCGGCCGCATCCAGGGCGACATCGGCCTGTAGCTCGCCGCTGATGTCGATGTCGAGGTAGCCGTCCCTGGCCTGTTTGCGGGCAAGGACGGAGGCCGCTGCCATTTTTTTGGCAGACAAGGTATTGGCGCTGCCTTTGGTCGAGTGGCTCAACATCGCTACACGGGGCGTCCGGCCGAGGAAGCGGCGGGCGAGCTTGCCTGTTTCCACGGCGATCGATGCCAGTTGGTCGACATCGGGTTCGGGGATGACACCGCAGTCGGCCATGAAAAGAATGCCGTCACGACCGAAATTATCCAGATGCGCGGCAACCATGATGGTGGCGCCAAAGACCTTGGGCACTTCCTTGAGGGGTTTGATGAGGGTCATGGCGGCCCGGAAGACAGTCGCCGGAGACGAGGCATTGCCCGCGATCATACCATCGGCGTGACCATACTGCACCATCATGGCGGCAAAGTTATGGGCGCGCGCCATCAGTTCCCTCGGGTTGGCGATGTCACGTCCCTGGTAGCGGCCCACCTTTTGCAACCGGGAGCAAAACAGATCCAGTTCGCAGGATTTGGCGGGTTCGACCACACTGACAAAGGTCATCAGGATACCTTCGTCTTTGGCCATCCGACGGATTTTCTCCTTGTTGCCGAGCAAAATAGGCACGCCGATTTCCATGGCGACCATACGCGCGGCGACACGAATGACCCGGATATCCTCGCCGTCTGCAAAAACGATCCGCTTGGGATGGCGTTTCAGGGTTTGGTAAAGTTTCGCGGTCAATGGATTCGCGGCGGGAAAAATGGAGTCGGGTGACATAGGAAAAAGGAGTTTGGGAAAGTGGTGGTCGGCCTTTTTCCGCTGTGCGGTGCAGCGGGCAGGGGAGACTAGAGAGGACATTAGAAGCAAGAAGCTCGGTGGCGCAAGGTAGAAGTCGGTTCATGGCAGAATAATCACAGCTTTCAATCCCGGCAGGATTGGGTTAAGCTCCCCCCATGGAAACATCCTCGATGCCGCAGCCGTCCAACCTGCCACCCCAGCCGCCCCCGGGCCTGCCGCCGCAGCACCAGACGGTGGTGAACCAGGATACTGAGCACCTTAAGATTCTTTCGATCTGTTATTATGTGATGGCGGGATTGTCCGTTCTTGGTGCCTTCGCCACGGCCTTGTATGTGATCATGGGAAGTATGATGCTGTCGGGGAATTTCCCGGGAGGAGCTAGCAGCTCAGCCCACGCGGCTTCGGAATTGCGGATGATGGGAGGGATGTTTCTAACCATCGGGCTGATCGGCACGGCTCTTGTGATCACCATGGCTGTGCTTGAATTTGTCGTGGCCAAAAAACTCGCCCGCAGGCAGTCCAAGATGCTCTGTATGGTCGTGGCGGGTATCAACTGTCTCAACATGCCGCTCGGCACGGTGCTGGGAGTGTTTACCTTTTTGGTGTTGAGCCGTCCTTCTGTGGCGGAGAGTTTTGCCCGGAACGAACATCGCTGAGGAGTTCGAGCAGTCGGCTGTTTTCTTTGGCATCGGCTTTGTTTTCGATGATCTCAAGCAGCCTGGGGTTGCTGATTACTAACAGGGGTCCTGTTCGTGGACACCGAACTCCGCGTGTAGCAGGGTTTCGGCATATTGTGCAGTCCACGTGTCTATCAGCCACGCTGGTTCCGAGCCGCGCAGGTTGGCAAGCAGGTTTCGGTAAGCGTTTCTGTTTCCATGGGGAAAAGGTAAATAGGGATCGGGCGGCAGGTAGTGGATGGTTGAAAAGTCACCTTGGTTGAATTGGGAGGCGTATTGGATGGCTTCCGTGTAACGCGCATCCTTGATCAGTTGTGTGAGGCGGTGGTTTCGCTGCACCTGTTGCTGTGTGGGAATACTGATGCCAGCACCCATGGCGAGTAGCATGGCGGATGTTAGAATACACCGTCCGGGTGGTTTTTCGGTGCGCCAGGGCAGCGGGGCGGAGGCCCGGCGGAACTTCGATGAACCGGTCAAGGCGATAATAATGGCGACGACCGCTAACCAGAACGACGCGACCATCGTGAAACTAGTCGCTTCCCTGAGCAATTCTGTGTGTGGTGGAAGTCTCACTCCGCCCATGATACCGACAAGAGAAAGGCCTTTGAAAAAACTGCCGATACACATGATGATCGCTGACGGTATCAGCACGGCCAAAAGGCAGAGGGCATGGCTCGCGTGGGTGACCACGGAGAGAGACCTCGTGATCAGCGCGACGCGCCAAACGGATACAATGGCAAGGAAGGCGATATTCCACCGGGTCGCCGTAACCAGATCCGTGCAGGACTCAACTGGGATGCCGTAAAGCCAAGCGCAGGGTGCGGTCATCCAGTAGAGACAAAGGAATGAGAAGTATTGTCGTCTTTTGACCTTTACCTGCGGGCCGTAAAGCCTGAGCAGGCTTTTGACCGATATAAAGACGATCAGGGAAGTGCACAACGAGGCAAGGAACGGGCCATAGAGCCATTCCGGATTTCTGAGCAAATCGAGGTGATCATAGTTTCTGGCAATCCCACTGGTGACCACAAGGATGGCCCCGATCAGTAGTGACCACCAACTTCCCGCGATCCTTTCGATCGCTGCGCGATTGCCGATGAGGTAAAGAAAAATATCTTTCGGGTGCATGGTTGGAGGATGATCTGGAACCGTTGTCAGTGAACAGGTTTTGCACCGTGGTCTAGCCTGTCAACATCTGTTTGTCCGTCCGCTGGTGTTTGATGCGTTGGCGAAGATGTCCTAGGAATTTTTTCCTGCGGATGTCGATGAATGCGTCGTTGTAGAGGCGGGTCATTAACCGGGTGTATCCGTCCCGCAGCTCACTAACAGACATGTTGTCAGGCTGGAAATTAATATCAAACAGCGTGCAGCGTTCCGAGGCGCCCTGGACCAGGATACGACCTTCTTCGCTCAGCCTTTGGTAGAGGGGTGTGCCGGGGAATGGGGTCAGATAGGTGATCTGGACGTCGTGAAGGCCGCTGTCGTTGACAAACTGGAACACCTGGTCAAAGGAATCCACACCATCTCCGTCCATGCCGAGAATAAAACAACCATTCACCGCGATGCCGTGTTTCTGGATGGTTTCCACGGCTTCAAGATAACGTTCCGTCCTTCGGGCCTTCCAATTGGATTGGGTTTCCACACCATCCATGGTTTTGAATTGCGGGCTTTCAAAACCTATCAGAATCTGCCGGCACCCGGCGTCCCGAACCATCCTGACCAGGTCTTCATCATCGGCCAGGGAGACGTCAGATTCGGTAAACCAGTTGATGTTCTCCTTTTCGAGGGCTCGCATCAGGTGTTTGCTATGGCGCTTGTCGGAAAAGGTGTTGTCATCGGCAAGCTCGATGAACGGGTGCTGGAAGAGCTCCTTGATGCGCCGGACCTCGGCGATGATTTTATCCACCGGTTTGGTGCGGAACACGGGGGAGAGTCGCATCGAAGCCGCACAGAACTCACAGGATAAGGGACAGCCACGCTGGGTTTGTATGGTGAACCTTGGGTAGCGGTCGGGCTGGAGCAAATCGAAGCGTGGCATGGGGGCGTGATCGAAGTCAAACGGGCCACGGGCTTTGGCGTCATAACAGCTTTTGAGTTTGCCGGCTTCCAGGTCGCGGACGATCTCAGGCCAGACGGATTCCCCTTCGCCGATTACCAGGCAGTCGACATGACGGGCCGCTTCCTCCGGTGCCAGGGTGGCGTGCAGACCACCTAAAATGACGGGGATGTTTTCCCGTTTGAAACGGGCTGCCAGCCTGTAGGCTTCCTTGCTGGTGGCGGTGAGTGTGGAGATGGCGACCGCATCAAAGTCCCTCGGCAGGTAGTCGAGGTCGACATCCCTTAGCTCGAGGTATTCGGTAGCGATGTGTGCCGGAGTCATGCCCGCGAGGGTTAGTAAACCCAGTGAGGGAAGCGCTTCAATTTCACGGGCACGACCTGCCAGGCCCGGGAAACTTAACCCGAGTTCAAGCAGCGCGCTGTCGACCACTCTCAAGCCACTGATGGCGATGAATCCGATTTTCATGAAATGGGAGGATTGTTAGGATGTAAGAATGATGAGAATCCCCGCGCTAGCACAGAGCACGGGAACAGGAAAGAGGTGCCGGAAGGGCATTTTCCAAGCGGTCAGGAAACAGCAGGCGGGCATACTGACGAGAGCTCCAAGAAGCAAATAAGCCCCCCACATCGCGGCAACGGATGACACCCCCATCGAGGGCAGGCTGAGGCCGTAGAATAGATTGAGCAGTCCGATACCGAAAAAGGAGATGTGCCCTAGTCTTACAAACCGCCTGGGTCGAGCGGAGTAGCCGCCTAACCAGTCTTTTTTGTGGAATTGTAACCCGATGATGGCACCGCTGATGACACCCATCAGCATGCCAAGCCATCCCACTTTAAGGGCGAAAAGTACCGCAGTCATTGCCTGAAGGCTAGCAGGAGAAAGGGAAACGGCAGAATCGTTATTCCCAATGATATCATTGCTTCTGACAATGCTGGTAAAGATACTCGGCGATGGCCCGCGCGATGACGGGGAAGGTCTTCTGGCGTTTTTTGAGCAAGGCGTTGTCGATATCGGCGCGGTCGATGAATTCCACTTCCAGAAAACACCGTAGGGTGTGTTGGAGGTGCTTGTGCCGGGCGAGCTGATAGAAAAAATTTGAACCCACTCCGCCATGGAGATGCTGGTCGGTCATCGGCTTGCGGGGAAATGAGGCGGGGATGAATTGTTTGACCGCAGATGATGTGGCTTTGGTCAAGCCGTCGGCGAATGCGTGGTCGCGGCGGTAGTTGGGATTGCGTCCCGGGTGGTTGACCAGGCACAGGCTGCCCAGGGCGTTGTGTTTGTCAGACGCATTGAAGTGGAGGCTGACAATGGCGGTCGGGGCGGGGGATGCCTTGGTGCAGATCGAGGCGCGGGTGGCGAAGTCGAGGTTCTCGTCGGTTTTCCGTGTCAGGATGCAGTTGAGCCTGGTGCCAGGGTATTTTTTTGCCAGTGCCCTGACCTGCTTGTCCACCTCCAGCGCCAGTTCCAGGGTGAGGTTTTTTTCTTTGAGGCCGCTGGGGGATGTTGCGTTGTTAGGGGACGACAGGGTGCGTGCCTGTTGCGAGCCCACGTATTTTTTTCCTCCGTGACCGGCATCAATGACGACCGTAAAATCCCCGGCAAGCGCGTTGGTGGCGACTGCCGAGGCTAGTAAAATTCCGAGAATGGAAGCTAACAGAACCTTCATGGTGTCCAGGTGTCCTGAAGTCGGGCAGACGCAATGATCAATCGATCACCGTGACATTGATATAGTCGTCGCCACTATCGTTGCGGTAGATTTTCACCACAATGCTAGGGGTTCCGTTGACGATTTTTTGTAGTGCCGACTTCGTGCTCCTGCCGCGGTTGATGAATTTTTCAAGAAGCGCCCGGTTGTTGGCGCTGGCAAAAAACTTGTCCGATTGATCACCGGCGTCCCTTTTCCCATACTTGTGGAAATTGGCACGGTCCTGGCGGATGATGGCGGCAGCGTTGGTGAGGCGCTGTCCCTTGCTGTTGAAATGGTCTCTGGTCGAGAGCTTGGCGATGTAGGTTTCCCTGAGGGTGTCGGCAAAGGCCGGTGTCATGCTTGATAGGCACGCAAATGCTGTGATGAGGATCAAGGTTTTCATGATGTGATGCTTTGGTTATGGTTTGCGGTTGTAGTTTGATGGCTTGTGACGGGATGGTAACCCGATAAGCTGGAGTCGCGGTGGCAGGGCACCACGACCTATCACTAGGTGAAATTCGAGGGCAGCACAAGGGGATAACCGAAAGATTGCTGGATGGGCCGATTTTTTACTTTAGATTTCTTAATAAAAAGCGTAGGATCTGGTTGGATAGCCCGATTGACCACTCAAGCACAACATGGCTCGCAACCGTAGAAGCAGCAGCAAAAGGCCTTCCCGCCACGGCGGTTACAACAAGGTGAAAGCACGCACTGAGCAGATGAATGCCAGTGTGCGGCTGGCGATGTGTGCCTTGGCGTTGACTGCCTGTGTGGCCTTTATGGTGGCGGCATTGCAGCCATACCGCAAACTTAACCGGATGCAAGTGGATCTGGCGGAGGTCAAGGCGCAGGAAGCTGCCGTGGTTGAACGGAAGGATGCCAAGGAGCGTGAGTTGCGTGCAATCGAGGAGGACCCCAGGTATCTGGAGCTGATTGCCCGTGACCGGTTGAATTACTACAAACCCGGCGAGCATATCTTTCGGATTGAGCGGTAGGTGGCGCGGGGGATTTTCCCTTCGGAGCCTATTTGGAGTTTGAAACTCGGGATTTTCAGCTACACTGGCATCATGAAACCGGGTGGAACTGAAGGAGGGACTGGCTCATTTTTAATGGGGGGAGGATTGGTGTTGATCGCACTGGGGATGTATTTGTTTCTGGACTCAGTAAGGGTCCACTCAGGTCATTATGGCTGGATGTCCGGTATGATCGGACGTGGTCGGCAGGGGATGGAGACAAGCTCGATGGGCATCGTGTTCGTACCCTTTCTCATCGGGGTGGGCGTGTTGTTTTTTGACGCTTCCAAGAAGTGGGCGTGGTGGCTATCCGGGCTTGGACTGGCGGTGATAGTCATCGAAATCCTGAGTCGCATCCGCTTTGTTTTGGAAATGAAGACCACCCATCTGCTGATGATCCTATGTATGGTGGCCGCTGGAGCGGGTATGGCGCTGAGGGCTTTTGCCATCGGCCGGAGCCGGAAGTCTGAATGAGGCGCGGACAAGGGCGGAGGGTGGAAATGACCGATGAAAAGGAAGCTTGTTCTCCCGACTTTGGCACTTGCACTTGTAGACAGGCTGAGTAAGTTGCGGGCCTGCCACGCGCACCCGATTTTATGAGAATGCCAACATTTCACCACCTTAGGTCATCAGCTGCAATGCTGTGTACTTCCCTTTTTCTGATCGTCCTCATGGCGACGGCATCCTCCTTGACGGCCGCTTCAAAAACGCCCCCGATACTGGCCGCTTATCTGGCCAAGGACCAGGCTGTGACCGGTGAGGTGGGAGCGATCGTTCCTCCGCAGGAAATCAACAAATACATCGCCAAAGTGCAGGAGGCCGCCAAAGCCGATCCCAAGTGGCACGCCGACTATGCCAAGGAGGCCAAGCCGGGTATTCCCTTGCCCTGGCATGAGAAGCTCGGTCTAACCAAGGAAGAGTATGCCGATTACCTCAAGTTATGGGACCAACGCCAGTTTAAGGCGGTCCAGCAAGTGGTCGTCCGGCTGGAAGAGCCCAAGCCCGGCGAGTGGATGATCCGGGTGAGCGGGGTCGGAATGTCCATTTCCCTGCTGCGCTTTAATCCGGAGACGGGGAATTTTAAATCACCCAATGGCGAGCTGAAACGCATCGAGGATATCGATGCCGAAGAGCGTAGTATTCTGGGTGCATGGGCAGGACAGGAATGGCGGTATGAAAACAACACGGAATTTATCTCGACCAAGGAAAACCTGGCGCTCGGGAAGTACAAGGATGGTAAGAATTGTCTGCTGATTTATCGATTGCAGGAAAGCACATCCGGCCATCGTCTTGCCGACAAGAGCCTGGTGATCCGCTTCAGTGTGCCGAAAAAGTAAGCGATGGCTGAAGACGCATCCGGCTCCAAACAAGCACCCGGACCTGGTAAGAGGTCGATGATGCGGCGGGCGCTACGTCTGCTGAAGTGGTTTGTCCTGATCGTGCTTCTTACCTACGGGGCATCAAATCTCTGGCTGTCGTCCCGATGGGCTACAGGCATGGCGGAGTCGAAGCTCAAGGCCCGCACCGGGTTCGATTGGCAAGTGGGCTCGATGTCATGGTCGCCGTGGAACGGAGTGACGATCAGTGACGCCCGGATGCTCCAGCCTGCTGCGCTGCGAGCCGATCTGGAGGCACCCGTGGTCAAGGTCGACCGCATCAGGGTGAAGCCCTACTGGAGCCAACTGCTGAGAGGTCGGGTACGTCCGCACGAGGTGATTGTGGAGGCACCCGAACTGACCTTGTCGGTGGAAATGCTCGCATCTTTGGCGGCAAGGGTGGCTCCGCAGAAATTACAACCCTCGCCGACGCCTGCTGGGGCCGGACCTGCTGTCGAAGAAAAACCCGAGCCACTGCCGCCGGTGAAAACCGACCCGCCGCAAACGGGCAAAAAACCGCCGTCGCCCAATCCGGCGGCCCCTCAAGTTCCGGCCGAAGCCACCAGGCCCCCAGCCGGGATGCCGTCGCACCTGTCCATTACCAATGCCGGAGTCCATATCGTCTCCGTCAGTAAAGGTGTCGAGCTGTTGCGCATGCAGAATATTTCCCTCGATTTGCCCTTGTTTGGCGAGGACTCTGGGGGAGTGGTCCGGATTCCCACTATGAAAGTCCCCGGGTTGCCGGAGCTGGTGGATGTGGAACAACACATCGTCTGGAAAAGACCCTATCTCGAGCTGGAGGAACAAACGGTGGACATGGCAGGCCTGAAAGTCCGTTTTCTGGCCCAGCTGGGGATGGGGCGTGGCGCTATGGGACGCTTGCCGTTTTTGTTTGATCTGGTAGTCGACCCACAACAGCTCGACGCTCTGAAGTGGTTTGAACGTATGGCGTTGGAAGTGAACGCTGAGCAGCTGGCCGGACGGTTCAGGGTTAACGGTGCTTTGACAAGTCCGATGTCGTGGCGCGCAGATGGGGTGGTCATTGGAAAAAATATCGGAGTCAGGGAAATCCACGGCAGTCATGACGTTGTCTTCGATCGTGTGTATGTGCCGGCTGTATTCCGTCAGGGGCAATTGCGCTGGACCGGCGCGCGGATGATCGGGGAAGATATTTCCATCCTGGGCAATGGCCGGATCTCCGTGGGCGACGGTATCCTGTCGGTCACCCGGCTGGTGGTTTCCCCGGAAGTCTCGGAAATGCTGTCACGGGGAATGCACGGCGCGGGGCTGGTCAGGAACGGATTACGCTGGTGGGATGACCTGGATACCCCCGACCGGAAAGTGCGCGATCTGTTAGTGAGTGGAAGTTTGGTCGATCCCGTGATGGATGCAGGTTATCAACATACTGATGTGCCGGTCTGGGAAATAGTCTTCTCTACCTTGAAATTCATCCGTGAGGAAATGAAGGAGGAGGGGAAGGAGCTGGCACCATTGCCTAACAAGGAACTGCTGGAAAGGAAACAACATGCGAATCATTAGCGGCAGGGCGGGACGACGGCATATACGTGTCCCTGGTTCGGTGGCCCGACCGAGCACGGACCGATTGCGCGAAGCCTTGTTTTCGATCCTGGCGAGTAATGTCGAAGGCGCACGTGTGCTGGATTTGTTTGCAGGTTCCGGAGCGTTGGGGCTCGAGGCCTTGAGTCGCGGTGCTGTCTCCTGTGTCTTGATCGATGACAGCCGTGAGGCCCAGCAGGTGATCAAGAGAAACCTGTCTGATCTGGCCCTGGCAGGCGGTCGTGTGGTAGGCGGGGATGTGTTTCGTATTCTCAGGGGGGATCGAGGCGAGTATGATCTGATATTTGCCGATCCTCCCTATTACAAACATCCGGGGGATACCGATTATGTCGACCTTCTCCTTCAGGATGAGGCCTTGAAGGAGCGGTTGGCCGTCGATGGTTTACTGGTCATTGAGGATTCCCCTGTGAATCAACGAGGCCAGTATGATGGCTGGGAACTGATTGACCAGAGGGCATACGGTGGCTGTGGAATTCTGTTTTACCAACGACAGACAACAGGATAGGGTTTGCCGCGATGTCACGTTCTCTCATCCTGATTTTCTACAATGCCCTGCTGCCGGTGTTTTTCATCGTCGCGTTTCCCGCGTGGCTGTTGAAAATGTGGAAACGTGGCGGCTATGGCACGGGTTTGTTAGAAAGATTCGCCAGGTTTAAAGTTCCCATGGCCGATGAACCCAAGGATACGGTGTATGTACACGCCGTCTCTGTCGGGGAGGTGCTCATCGCGTTGAAATTGATCGAAAAGTGGTTGGCCTCACACCCCGGGGTCAAGCTTGTCATCGCGGCTACAACATCCACCGGGCATGAAGTCGCCCGTAAAAAGGCGCCACAGGGGGTGAGGGTGATCTACAGCCCACTGGATTTCAGCTGGTTGGTGCGTTCTGTATTCCGCAGATTCCGCCCTCGGCAGATCGTGTTGATCGAAGCCGAGGCATGGCCTAATTTACTCAATACAGCACGTCGCCAAACGATCCCTGTATCCATGGTCAACGCACGGCTGTCCCAACGTTCGGAAGCCAGGTTCAAGAAGTTTGGGGGCTTGGTAAAACCGTTGTTCGCCATGATCCATCAGGTGTGCGTGCAAAATGAAGAGGATGCCGCGAGATTCGCCTCCCTGGGGATCGCCCCCGGGAAAATCCACATCACAGGAAGTATCAAGTTTGATCCGTCGGGAGGAGCCGTCCCCAGAAAACGCGATAGCTTCCAGGCATTGCTCGATGATTTCAACACCGAGGAGGGGGGCGGTCGCCAGGTCGTGCTGGCGGCGAGTACACATGCGGGTGAGGAAAAGTTGTTAGGAAAAGCGCATCTCTCGTCGGTTCCCGATGCCCTGTTTGTGGTGGTCCCACGGCATGCCGAGAGACGGGAGGAAGTGAAGGCCGACCTGGAATCGTGTGGTTTCGAAGTCGTCCTGCGCAGCCGTTACCAGCCACCGGCGCATCCTGACAAGGCTTGCCTGGTTATCGATACCACAGGTGAGTTGCGCGACTGGACAGCGCATGCGGACGTGGTGGTCATCGGGAAAAGCTGGTTAGGCCGGGGAGGGCAGAATCCGGCCGAGGCCATCGTCGCTGGCGTGCCAGTGATCACGGGCCCCCACATGGAGAATTTTGAACCCCTGGTCAGTATGATCCGGAAGGAACAGGGGATCAGGACGCTGGCTTCGGCCGATACCCTCGGGGGCGCGGTCAGGGAGTTGCTTGGAAACCGGGAAATTTCCGGCAAAATGTGCGCCAGAGCCAGAAATGTCCTGAATAGTCACGAAAATGCGGTCGAAAAAACGATCAAACTTCTGCATTTGAATGCTTCCGTTAGATCACAGAACGTGTAAAACTGATAACACAGACAATGAGTAAAAAGAAATCATCTTCGGAGAATGACGACCGGGCACCGGATCTTAGTGCCTTGGACTTCGGTCCCGCATGGGCACGCCAGGATAAGAATACGAAACCGCACAAGCCACAGCAGGGCAAGTCATCGCATGGTTCCCGCCCCGATGGTGATGGCGTACGTCACGGTGGTCACGGTGGAGGGAAAAACCGTGGCCGCGGTGAGCGCGAGCGTGGATTTCAAGGTCGCGATGACCGCCGACGCGACCATGGCAGGCGGGATGACCGGGGTGACTATAAAAAAGACGGACGCCAGCGCACCCCGATGGCACCACCGGCAGAAGGCGTGTCAGCACGTATCATGCCGATCGAAGAAGGTATGGATGCCATGGCTAAACAGATTTCGGCCACGGGCAGAACACATTCGGTTTTTGAACTGGCCTGGGTGGTGTTAGGTGGATTGGACCGGTTCCATGTCATTTTTGAAAGTGAGGAACTACCACTCTACCGGAGTAATACCGACCATTCTGTCTGGCTTACGCAGAAGGAGTGTATGGCTCACATGTGGTCTTCAGGGTTGATCAAGCGATACTACGATGAGGAAATCACCGAGGTTGACGCACCGAGCGGCAATTTCCAATCGGTGGCGCGCTGCGGCTTTAGCGGTCGGCTTATCGGCCCTCCCAACCACCACGCCTATCAGCAGACACTACTGGATTTGCATCGTGAGAAATTCTCCAACATGGCACTGGAACGCTACAAAGCGAAGATTGTCATGGAGCACAGCGAGGAAGCGGTGCAGGAGTGGATCGATTCGATGCGACAGCACAAACGCTGGCGCCCCAAGGCTGAGCAAGCAGCTGAAACTGAAGACCAACCAGAGGGAAAAGCGGATGCGCCAAGTGATGTCCAGACTCCGGACGTCCCCGATCAGGACGAGGCCGCTGATGCCGCTGTGGAGGCACCGGCACCTGAGCCAGCACCAGTCCCCGTGATTGAGGAGACCGTCGTTATTCTCGATAACCACCGTGAGGTAGAGCAGCATTTTCTCACCCATGGATTCGGGAAGGAATTTGAAAGTGGTAAAATGATGTCCACCCTTGCGAGTATACCAGCTCGGATGATCAGTCCGGGGTTGATGACGGTGCTCAGGAATGTGGTGGCCGAAGAAAAACGCTACCCTGGAAATCTGGCGTCCATCCTTTGCCGACAAATGAGTGGTCGTCATCTCGCTGTCTATAAATGGAAGAAGCGGCTCCACTGTGGCCCGGCCCGGCCCAAACATGTTCCCGATGAGATGGTGATGGCCGACCGCCCTTCTGCCTTGTTTCACTGGGTGATCAAACACCCCGGAGGCAGCATCGATACGATGTGGAAAGACTGCTTGCCCGCCGGTATCGATGATGCTGGCCGGCACACCTGGTATCACGACCTTCATTGGCTTATTAACGAGGGACTGGTTCTGCTGTTTTCAGACGGGACCCTACATGCTGCCAAGGAGCTGGAAAAAAAACCTGTCCAGCAGAAAGCCCGGGCGGATAAACCCGGCAAGCAGGGGAAAAAGAAAGAGGCATCCCAGGACTCTGCTGAAAAAGTGGTCACAGACGGGACGCCGGGTGCGACCGTGGAGTCCCCCGGGGCACCGTCTCCCGAGGCCAAGGCAGATCCCCCTGCCGCCGAGCCCTTGTCACCCGGGAAGGATCAGGATTCCGAGGCAAACTAACACCTAAAGTGCCAGAGTCATACGATAAGCGCAAAGAATACCCTGCCCGCATGTTTAATCGTGCGACGGTCGTTTGTCCTTCATGCCTACAGCGGTTCAAAGAAGCCGATGACCAGTGCCAGCGCTGTGGCTTTGACGCCTACCGTGTAGTCCAGCAGTTTCCCTATACGCCCCCGGTGATGGAGCGTTTTATGGATAATGCGTGTATTGCTGACGAGAAACTGGTCAATGACATCAATCGTGTCGTCGATAAGATCATCGGGAGATTCCCCCAGCTGGGTTTGTATTTCTGTACGGTTGAACTGGACGATCCGGTTAGCTTGCCCGAGTTTGGCTTCTGGATGATGAACGCCTGTCAATTACAGGATGGACAGGAGGAAAAGGACCGGGCGTGGAGCATCCTTCTTCTTCTCGATGTGAAACGCGGTCTGGTTTCCCTTACTCCAGGCTATGCCATTGAGGCATTTATGGAGGATAGCCGCTGGGAAGACGCCCTGAGGAGTGTTTCCGCCAGCTTGGCGGCCGGGGATTATCGGTCTGCTTTGTTAGATTATCTGGATCGTGTTGACGCTCTCCTGCGCGAGTCCGCCAACAATGTCAGCAAGAAGGTGAATTAATCATGAAAGGGGAGCAAACATACAGGTTTTGTGCCATGGTTCTCATCCTTGCTTTTCTGGGGGTTGTCAACTTTGCGGCTGCGCAAGTTGATGATGACGATGATGATGTATCAAAAATCCCCCAACGCCCCTATGGCCAGATTCTTGACTCCGCCAGGTGGTTGTCACTCGAAGAAAAAGGCACGGCGCAAAAGGAGTTGAGCCGGCTTTACGAAGAAAACCAGATCGACGTGTTTCTGGTCACCCTCTCGGAGCAGCCTCCCCAGGGCGCTGCGGTCTATGCCAGGAAACTCGGGGAGACGTGGTCGAAAGCTCCAGTCTGGTGTGTGGTTTTTCATGTCCCCGGAGACCCGTCAGGATTTCATGTGGAAGCCGGCGGCGTGGAAATGGCCCGGCAGAAAATTGATCAAGCCGTAGCCGAAGCGGTCAAACGAGCCCGAAGGGAAAACACGGAAAAAGAGCGTGTCATGGCAGCCTGGAAAGAGTGTTCGGAGGGCTTGCGGTTTGTCCATGCTTCTGCCCAGCGCCATAACGAACGTGTTGTCGAGGTGAAGAAGGGGATGCGATCCAGTTATGCGCAGGACAAAAAACGGGAAAAGATTCTGATTGCCGCCGCTGGTCTTGCCCTGGTGTTGTTTGTGTTGATCTCCTACGGCATCATCCGGTTGATGCGTCGGAGTAACTTCACCTTTGAATTCCCCGACACCTCATGGCGAATCCGGTTCAAGGGGCCCCACAGTGGAGGTAGTGGCATCGTGGTAAACTACCGGGGTAAACGCTTGAAATAACCCGCGCGGTCGTCAGCTGGCCTGTGGATTTTTATGGCGAGAAATCAGCGAGTGGAATCTTCTGGAAAATCATATCAGCGGCGGAGGACTCGTAAAGTATGCCAAGGGTTTGATCATCGACCATCACCAGTGAGGAATAGGCACCGCCCTTCGAGTCGAGGAGGATGTGGTGTTTTTCTGGCCAGCTTTTTCCATCGTCCAGGCTCATCCGGATGGTCATCCTGGCTCGTTCCTTTTTGTGGTGAGGGTTGGAGAAAAAGAGCAGCTGTTTCCCCTGGGTGGCCTGATGGCTGACCAGTGATGCCATGCAGACCGGTTCTGGAAGTGCCCCGTGATCGGAGCTGTGTTTATTCCATGTTTTTCCCAGATCCCTGGTCGTGGCAACGGCCCGACCATGGGTATCGCTTTTGTCCCGGTGGTTCCGGTTGTCACGCATATTGAGCATGAGCGATCCATCGGAGAGTTCAACCACGGCGCACTCGGTGGTGTTGTCGCGGGCGTGGCTGGAAACGTGCCAGGTTTTCCCGTGGTCCCTGCTCCATGTTAGATTGGAAAACGGCAGCCCCTTTGCGTCTCGCCCTTGAGTGGGGATCACAAGGGTGCCATCGCTCATTGTGATGCCATTTCCGGGGGCCGGGGCGAAGAGATGCCAGCTGGGGTCTTTGAGTGCCTTGGTCCAATTATCGGGCTCCGACCAGGTTTGGCCGTGGTCGACGGATCTGACGGCCATGAATTGGGTCGATTGATGGATACCGTGGCCGGGCTCAGAGCCCTTGCCAGCCCATTGGTGGGTATTTGGCTTTCCGTGGGTCCAGCAGGCGGTGACAAAAACCTCGCAGGTCGTCCGGTCCACAATCATGCAGGCATCCGAGCAGCCGTTTTCCTTCTGAGGTTTTCCACCGTAGGTTCCCATGTCCATGATTGGGCGGGGTTCCGACCAGGTCTGGCCGCCGTCCTTGGATACTGATAGACCGATGTCGATGTCTTCCTGGAGGTCACGGCGTGAGTTGTATCGCATGTCGTAAACGGCTAACAAATCACCATTGTTGGCGCGTGCGATGGCGGGGATACGGAAGGTGTGGCAGTCGTGCTGTCCACGTTTGTGAATGGGATGGGCGAGTCGCGCTGGTGAATAGTCGGGGTCCTTGGATACCCTCAGCTCGTCTCCATCCTCGAAGGTGAAGCCCGTGATCCGGAGGCCGATGCGGTGGAGGAGGTCGGCCCCTTTTTTCGTGCGGACCATCATGTTGCAGGTATGGTTTCCCGCGGGTATCGGGGTTGACTGCGCAAGCGTGATGACGCCCTTCGCAGGTGCGCATGTCCCCATCAAAAGATCTCCTGCCTTACGATCCATCAGCACGGAAACCTCCCGCAGATCAGCTAGGTCTGTGGTGCCGCCTGTATCGATGGTTATACCTGTTAGGATGCGCGCCTTTTGTGTCTTGAGCTTAAACCGCAACGCAACACTCGGTTCTCCGTCGTTGAGGATGGGGAGGGTGACACCCGTCGGCTCAAAACTTGCTGCCTGTATCACGAAGGAGCCTAAAAGAAGGCAGCTAAAGACATGATAGTTCATAAAGTTGTCAAGTAACCAGGTTTGGCGTGTTGCCGGCGAGGTGGCCTTTGATGTTATCGACGAGGCCATCGAGCAGCCGTCGTCGTGACTCGATGGAGGCCCAGGCGGTATGCGGGGTGATGAGCAGGTTCGGGATGGTTGGCTCTAACAAAACATGGTCTTTTGCTGGCGGCTCGGTTGTCAGGACATCCAGCCCGGCTCCGGCGATGGTGCCGTTGTTCAATGCATCCGCCAAGTCATGTTCATGCACGAGATCACCACGTCCGGTGTTGATGAGAAAGGCCGAGGGTTTCATCAGACGAAGTGTATCCTTGTTGATCATCTGATAGGTTTCCGGTGTGAGTGGACAGTGCAGTGAGACGGCATCGGCCTGGGCAAAAAATGCCTCTCTTGGAACGCGGGGTATTTCTCCATCGGGTGAAGCTCCTTCACGTGCCAGGGCGATGACATGCATGCCGAGGGCAGTGGCGGCAGTGGCGACCGATTTTCCAATGGTGCCAAGCCCTACGACGCCGAGTGTTTTTCCTGCCAGATCGATCATCGGATAGTCAAGTCGGGTGAAAATAGGGGAGTCGGCCCACTGCGAAGCTTCATGCGTATAACGGTGCATGTTGGTGGCCAGGTTGACCAGCAGCCCGATGGTGTGCTGGGTGACGCCGGCCGTGGAATAGCCCGCGACGTTACACACGGGAATGCCTGCTGAATGCGCAGCTTTGAGATCGATACAATTGGTCCCTGTCGCCGCCACGCAAATCAGTTTGAGCTGGCTCGCCGAGGCGATGGCATCTGCATGGATGACCACTTTGTTTGTGATGGCAATGGTTGCGTCTTTGAGTCTGGCAGCCGTTTCCTCCGCAGCGGTTGTTGGGTGGAGTCTCAGTTTGCCGAATTCCGCAAGCGGGCGGAGGTCGATCCCGCCGAGTGATGAGGCATCAAGGAAGGTGATGTTCTGCATGCAACCACCCTTACTTCATCGTCGGGATATAGGCGAGCAGATCTTCGATGGTGGCACCAAACATACTGGAAATGTGTCCTGTTTGCCGTCAATGGACCTGGTATTCGTTTGGATGAGCGGGAATGAATCCTCCACACGGCGGGCCTCAAGTTGATTTCTTTGGGTGCAATCGTGCCGAATCCGTGTAGTTATTTCCTTCATCGCACCGCACCATGATTGAAGAACCCCCTACCGAGGCTATCGAACTGCCCGCACGCTGGAAACGACTCGTTGATGCCATCGAAGGCAACGACCTGGATAGCGCCCTGGAGATACTGAATTCCGCGACGGCTGACGACCAGCGACGCATTGTCAGTCAGCTCGGAATCGATGACCGCGAGCGTCTTTGTCGTTTGCTGCCGGTGGGAGAGACGGCGGAATTGATTGAAAACCTAGCGGAGGCGCAAGCGGTTGAGATGCTTGAGGAGATGCAGGCGGATCTGGCGGCGGATGTGCTTGAGGAGCTGCCCGCCGACCTCAGTGGTGACCTGCTGCGGGAACTCGATGTGCGGAGGTCGGAAGCAATTCTGGCGGAAATCGATGATCATGAGGAATCGAAAGAGCTGCGCGAGCGGGCCGGGTATGAATGGAACAGTGCAGGTGGCCTGATGTCGGATCACGTGGTGTCATTTCCAGAAACCGCCACAGTGGCCGATGTGCTTGCCGAGTTGGGTAATAACGCCGAGGAATACTCGGACGATGAAGTGCAGTATTTTTATGTCACCAGCGAAGGTATGCAGCTGACAGGGGTGCTGGCACTGCGCGACTTGGTACTGGGGCGCCGCAGTCGAAGCATTGGAGAACTGATGATCCCCAACCCCGTGGCGACAACGGTTGATACCGGGTTGGAAGAGCTGCAGGATCTTTTTGAGAGTAAAAACTACCTCGCCTTCCCCGTGGTGGATGATACCGGCCATCTCAAGGGTATTGTTTCACGAGTCGCGGTCAATGAGGCACTGTCCGAAGTGCAGACCGAGGATTATTTGAAATCGAGCGGTATTGTTGGTGGTGAAGAACTACGGAGCATGCCGCTGAGAGAGCGTTGTGTGAGGCGGCTTGCCTGGCTGGGGCCAAACATTCTACTCAACCTGCTGGCGGCAAGTATCATAGCTAGTTACGAGGACACCTTGCAGGCGGTGATAGCGCTGGCTGTGTTCCTGCCGATGGTCTCCGATATGAGTGGTTGTTCCGGTAACCAGGCGGTCGCGGTCAGTATCCGCGAGTTGACACTGGGTATCATCCAGCCACGCGATTATCTGCGCGTTTTACTCAAGGAGGTTTGGCTGGGGTTGAATAACGGCGTGGTTCTAGGCGTAGTTCTCGGGTCATTGGCGGCGTTCTGGAAGGGGAATGTTTTTCTCGGTCTGGTCATAGGCGGCGCGTTGATGCTGAACACCATCCTCTCCGTGGTCATAGGCGGTCTGGTGCCGCTGTTACTCAAGAAATTCAAGGTGGACCCGGCCCTGGCCTCGGGGCCGATCCTGACCACCTGTACAGACATGAGTGGATTTTTCCTCGTCTTGAGTCTGGCGAATGTAGCGATGACGCGCCTTGGCTAGGTGGTGCAGGTCTATCTTGCCCGATCGCTCAAGAGGGGGGATCGACTGTGGCAGTCTGTGCGTGCATCCTACGGTATTTGTGGCACAGTGGCACCATGAGACTACTCCTACTCCTGTTGATGCCCATGGCCGGGTTTGCGAAAACCGTGGAACTAGGTTTCCCGGATTTGGAGCACCGGATCAAGGTTGAGCTGCCCGATGACTATGATCCTGCGAAAAAATACCCGGCGGTTTTTTATTACCCCGGGACAGATGGACAGCCGGATACGTCGTTGATACGGAACCATGTCGATGGCCGGGAATGGATCGTGGTGGGCATGGCCTATTACCAGCAAGGGAAATTCACCTACACGGCTGAGGCGCTTGCAAAGGAACTGACCCTGCTACGATCGGTGAGGAGGAATCTGGCCGAGAAGCGGGGGCTTGACCAGAAGCGCTGCTACGTCGCAGGTATTTCCAAGGGGGGCTGGATTGCCGATCTGCTACTTCAGGCTGAACCCACTCTGGCAGGTGGTGCGATTCTCTGCGCAGGGCATTTGTACCGCGCAAACAACAGCGGTCGTGGTTCATCGGCACGCGGGACCGGCAAACCCGTGTATATCGGAGTCGGGAGACTGGATGACAACTATCCTTTCAGTCTGAGGGCCCTGCTTTACCATAGGTCGACAGGTGCCCAACCAACCTTCGAGACCTGGCAGGGAATTGCCCATGTCTTTCCCAAGGAGGGGTCGACGGCGCTCCAGCAGTGGTTTGCCATGCGTGTTCATCCTGCAGACAAGTTGCGAGCTGTCGCTGAAAAGGAGATGCGGGGGGAACTGGCCGAGGCGGAGAAACTGGATGCCTACGCCAAGTGGATGAGGCTGAAGCAACTCAAGGAGTATCCCTATAGTTATTTGTTAGGCGATGTGTGGATTGAATCATTGATCGGGAAAACGGCGGCACTTGAGGCGAATGATCCGATCAAGACCGAAGCAGCATTTTTCAGCTGGCATCGGAAGCTTCTCTTTCAAGAGCTCAACGAGAAGACGGTTTTGGGGATGGCGAAAATCAATCTAGCCTATCAGAACCTGATCCTAAAGGCGCCCCATGCCCGGCAAGCCGTGTTGGCTCGTCATGATCACAAGAGGACCCAGCAACTTTACCATCAGTATAAGGAGCAGGACGCCTTGGCGAAGGAGAAGAAGGGCAACAAGGACCCCTTTGCTCCGGTTGAACCCAAGCTGCCTGAAAACAAACGCCGTATTCCTGGCAATCCGTTGATCAGGTGATGGCGCAGCGGTCTACTCCGGACGGAGTTTTTTCTCAAGTTGCTTGGGAGAGATCCCATAGAACTTTTTGATATCGGTACAGAAATGGCTGTAGTAGAGGTAGCCGAGTTTCTCGCTGATCTCGTGTAGGTTGACCTTCTCGGTAATCATCCTTTTGGCGAGCAAGGCGCGGTGATTGCAGAACAGGTCCTTGGGTTTGAGCCCAATGGCAGCCTCAACGTGACGTTGTAGCTGGATCACCGTGAAACCGAGCTCCGCCGCCACTTTCTTGACATTGAAATTGTTCTGCTCGGCAAGCTGGAGGAGGTCGACCCCCGACTTGTCAAAAATGCGGTCGCCCTGGCGGTAAAAGGGTGTTGGTGTGGCTGGTCTGCTCATAGCTGGTTGGGCTGGTAGTGGCATGAATGGACTTTCTAGGATAAAGCAGGGGCAACTTTACCGCCGCAAACTACCCCACGAACTTGCCGTTGGCACGTTTTTTTTTGATGTTAGGTTAATTTTTCTGTAATTCTCACCTTTTTTATGCGATATGTCACCTAATTCGAACATGATTTTCTAGTCAGTGTGTAGTCGTGGTATTATTTTTAATATGCGGCGATGGCTTGGGTTGTGTTTGTTTTCCCCTCATCAGTATGTCAAAGACAACAACGGTTCCCACAAATAACAGTGTCAAATTCGAGAACAGCCAGGGTTTTGGCCTGAGTGCCAACATTCTCAGGATGCGTCGTTACACGATCTCTTTTGAGATATACAACCCGTATAGCAGCGTTCAGCTCTCCGAGGTGCTGAAGGAATTCAGAATCAGGCTGAATGGTCGCCTGATCTACGAGGGCGAGGCGGTGGTCTCGAATATCGTCAATACGGGCGTGCTGCTCGTCTGTGAAGCCACTCTTGGCAACGGCTGGAAAGAAGTTGATTTTCTTGCCAGCCCGGATGGTAAGGGGAACCTGGTGACGCAGTTCGAGGGGTTTGTTGACGACTGGAAACGGGCCCATCACGTGTCGTCGGATTTCAAGCTGAATGTGGCCGACATGCAGAACCTGATGATCGGGATGAAGCGCTGGCTTGAACAAATCGATCTGGGGATACGGTCCAAGGATACCCAGGACAAACTAGGTCTTGAACGGCAGGTCATCTCGGAAATCGAGGGGCGTATGGTGGAGGAACTCAATCCCTTGATGGGGAGCTTTGAGGCGTCTACGCGTGGTGTGGCCGTCACCGACCAGCCGGCGCACAAGTTTTATGTCAGAAGGCAAATGCATCCATTGATGTTGTGTTCTCCCTTCGCCTACCGGGCGTTCACCAAACCTCTCGGTTATGCGGGGGATTACGAAATGGTGAATATGATGCTTCGGGACCCGTATGAGGGCAGCTCGCTTTTTGCCAAGATGCTGAACAAGGTGTTTTTGAGTATCGATCCTGTGCAAGCGCACCGGAACCGGATTGAATATCTGGTGCAAACGATCAAGGGGGAGGCGGAGAGGGTTGTTGGAAATGGTCGCAGGCTGAAGGTGCTTAACCTTGGCTGCGGCCCGGCCCAGGAATTACAGCGGTTGATCCAGAACGAGGAAATCAGTGACCAATGTGATTTCACCTTGCTGGACTTCAACCGTGAGACCCTCGATTACACGGAAGGCTTGTTGTCTGATATCAAGTTGAAAATGGGACGGAACTGCGAACTCAAGATGATCGAGCGTTCGGTCCACCAGCTGCTCAAGCAGGCGAGCCGGGGGGACGTCGATATGGAGTGGGAATCCTACGATATGGTCTACTGCGCGGGTCTATTTGACTACCTGTCGCAGAAGGTGTGTAAAAAACTTGTCGAACTTTTCACCAAGCTGCTTCGTCCACATGGCCTGGTGATCGCCACCAATGTCGCATCGACCAACCCACGCATCGGCTGGATGGAATACGTCGTGGAGTGGAACCTTGTCTACCGGAACGACTGGGAAATGCTTGATCTCATACCGCTGGATGGAACTGTTTTACAGACAGACCTGAAAAGGGACCCCACTGGTGTCAATCTGTTTTTGGAAATACGCAAGGTGCCGATGGAGCCGTTTATCACTCCTGCGGGGATAGCTAGTCAGATTATGTAATGACGAGATCTACGCAGAGCTTAAGAGAGCTCTTCAGGGCGTCTGAGGAGCAATCAAAAAAGCTGAATTGCCAGCAGGCGGCTGTATTTGGTGCCGTTTTCATGCTCGTCGGTGTGACCTTGGATATGGTCGTTTATCCCGATATGGTGAGGGATATTTTTTTTAACCGCCTTATCACTGCGGTGCTGCTTGTGGTTCTTGGTTTTCTTGTTAGGATTGTTGCCAGTGTTATCCTGACCCGACTGGTCATCCACACGATCGCCATCTTGCCTTTGGCATCGATTTCCTACATGATCTACCAGACCGAGGGGGCACTGTCTCCATACTACGGTGGTCTTAATCTGGTGTTGGTGGGTGCCACATTACTATTACGGTGGAGTACCTTTGACAGCGCGATCAACGTGGCGCTGTGCTTGCTGACTTATGCATGGGCATTGTTTTCGTACGGCAGTGATTGGGGGGATGCCTTTATTCCGAGTTACTTTATTTTTGTAACGGGGGCAATCGCGAGCACCGGAACTTATTTCTACAATCAAGGTCGCTTCCGTGAGTTTTGCCTGACGAGGGAGGTGGCTGATGCCAACGAAAAACTGGAGAACACCAATCAGCAGCTGCGGGCGATGGATGAAACAAAATCACGGTTTTTTGCCAATCTCAGCCATGAGTTGAGAACTCCTTTGACCTTGATTCTAGGTCCTACGGAGAACCTGCGGGCGAGTAAAAAAATCCATGGCGACCCGATTCTGGAAGAACATCTGGATACGATTGAGGACAACGGCTACCGCTTGCTCCGCTTGATCAACGATATTCTGGACTTGGTGAAACTAGACAGCGGGGAGTCGCCACCACGGCCTGAGTCGGTCCAGGTGGACGATTTCATCAGCGGGCTGACATCCAACCTGAAACCGATCGCCGAGCTAAAGGGGATTAATATTTCCTGCCACTGCAATGCCGTCGACCGGAAAACAGTGTGGCTTGACCGTGATCGACTTGAAAAAATCATCCTGAACCTCGCTGTGAACGCCGTAAAATTCACGGCCAAGGGGGGGGCAATTGCCTTGTCTGCCGATATTCTTGAGGATGACCTGGTGCTTTCCGTAGCCGATACCGGTGAAGGCATGAGCGAGGAGGATGTCGCCAATGTTTTTGTGCGGTTTTGGCAGGCTGACATGTCGGCCAGACGTAAACACCGTGGGGCAGGTATCGGCTTGTCCCTGGTAAAGAGCCTAACCGAAAGCATGGGGGGGGATGTTCAGGTCGAATCCCAGTTGGGGAAGGGGACTACATTCACTGTGCGGATTCCAGCACCCGAGCCACCTGAGGGAGCTGATGAGCCCGGGATAGAGGCGCGCACCGCGGATGTGTTGGAGAAGTTTAATGAGCAGGCCCGGATCAGAACCGACCACAAAGTGGCCAGAGACACGGTAGAAAATGATCTGGCTGATACCGGGCCGGATACACTGGCTACCGGTGATGGCTCCCGGAGGAAAAAGAAACGTGTCCTCGTTGCGGATGACGAGGAGGCGATGAGGAAGTTCATCGTACGCCAGTTGGTTGATTATGAGCTGGTGCAAGCGAGTGACGGCACGGAGGCATGGGAGCTGGCATTGTCGACCAGGCCGGATCTCATTATTTTGGATCTGATGATGCCTGGGATGGACGGGATAGAAGTGACCCGGAGAATCCGGGAAAGCGATGAGCTGGCGCGTGTCCCCATCATCCTGATTACTGCCCAGGCCAGTGAGTCTCCTCGACTGGAGGCCCTCGAGGCGGGGGTCAACGACTTTATATCGAAACCCTTTTCGACCGTGGAACTGAGTGTGAGGGCTAAAAGCCTGCTCGACAGCAGTGAGTTTGAGGTGCAACTCGCCGAGAACCATGTGCAGTTGGAATTGGCCTATGGCCAGCTCAAGGAGCAGGAGAGCCTCTTGGTCCAGACAGAGAAGCTGTCATCGCTCGGGCGCATGAGCGCAGGCATTGTACACGAGGTGAACAACCCCCTTAATTACACCAAAACAGCGCTCCATGCCCTGAAAACATTCAAAGAGGGGCTTCCCGAGGATGAACGGGAGGATTTCCTGGATGTCTTGGAGGATGCCCAGGAAGGGGTTCAGCGCGTAATCGGAATTGTCAGCGATCTGAGATCATTTACCCGCGGGGATGCCGCCTTGATGAGGGAGCAAAACCTATCGGAAATCGTCGAAAGCGCAAGGAGGCTGACCAGTTCAGCGTTATCGGGTATTGAATTTGCCGCCGAGATCGATCCCGCTCTGGAAGTCGAGGGGAATGAGGGCCAGCTATGCCAACTCTTTGTCAACTTACTCCAGAACGCGGCCCGGGCAATCGAAGTGAAACGTGCGGATTACGGCCCGTTTGACGGGAAAATCAGCCTTCGGGCAAGTGTGGATGCTGACGGTGGTGTGTTGGTGACCCTGCGCGACAACGGTTGTGGTATCAAGGAAGAGGACATCGACCGGATTTATGAGCCGTTTTTCACCAAAAACGATGTAGGTGAAGGCATGGGGCTGGGGTTGAGCATTTGCCACCGAATTCTCAAACAACACAAAGCGACGATCAACCTGGAATCAGAAGTAGGTAAATTTACTGAGTTCACGATACGTTTCAACTATTAGCAGGCGTGGTTGATTACTTAATAAAAGTTAGATTTAAATATTCTTGATCTATTTGAAAAAATTGAATATATGCGTTGAGGCAGTATAAAACTATGAGTGAGCCATCCTACGACGATCATGTGGTTCTTTTTGTCGACGACGAGGAGAAAACCCGTAAATATTTTTCCCGCTTGTTCGGTGAAAAGTTCAAAATCTTGCTTGCTGAGGACGGCGTGCAGGCTTTGGAGGTGTTCAAGACGAACATGGATGATATCGCGGTGGTCATTACCGACCAGCGCATGCCCAATATGACAGGCTCCCAGCTGCTTGAGAAGGTCACCGAGCTGAAACCGTCTTGTATCCGTATTCTATCGACCGCATATTCGGATATCGATGCTGCGATCGATGCTGTGAACAAGGGGGGTATGTATCAGTATATCACCAAACCGTGGGAGGTGAACGATCTCGAGGTCGTCCTGATGCGGGCCATCGAGCTGTATTCGGTTCAAAGGGAACGTGATTCCCTGCTCCGTCAGAAGTTGTCGAGTGTGGAAATGCTGGCATCATCTGACCGGGTTTTATCGATTGCGACCCTTGCCGTGTTCCAGCACGAGGGTCTTCGCAATGTCGGCGAGGCGTTGAAGATTCTTGTCGAACTGGCTGAAACCGGCATCGATGATGGCGAGGAAGAATCGGCAATCGATCCCACACTCAACTGGCGGGAGTTGTATCGCAGGCATCTTGTGTTCCTCCGTTCAATCCGTGAGGGGCTAACAGAGGACAAGCTGCGCGGGGCAGAGCTCGACTACAGCCAGAGTGTCGCTGTATCGGATGTCTTGAATCCGGTCACGGAGCAATTGGGATGTTTCCAATGGATAGGCGATGAAAAATCAAATACCGGCTGGCCGGGTTCCCTGGCTGTGATGCAGGCTGAGGTAAGACCTCTGATGGAGGCTCTGGCAACCGTGATGCGTGATGCCGGGATCGTGCTTATATCGGAAACCCAGGGTGGTATTGAGTTTAAACTCTCTTCACGTCTGCTCGCGAAAAACCTGGAGCCATTCCGCACGGCGACCAAGGATGCGCCGTCTGATGCGTGTATTGCTCTGGCGGGTGCCATTTTCCGCTTGGCTCATGCGGGTGCGATCTTTGAGGTGTTGCCTGAAAGCCGCAGGGACATGATCCGTCTGAAAGCTCTTTTTGATCTGCAAAAACGCGTGGATACCGTGGAAAGTGGTTGGGACTCGTTGGTTGGCTCGCTAGCGGGTAATGACGTCTTCTGGTCGCGTTACGGAGCCTGATTCCACTCTATCGTAAAAAACCACTATGTTATTTGAGCAAGATCCAATACGTCCCTGGTTTGAGGCATTGGAATCCATGGGCGAATATATTGGTATCCGCTTTGGTAAAGTGGATGAGGATGCCGGCGCTGTGGAGTGGCTTGATTTGCCGCATACCCAGTACGACGGTATCGGTGGCTTCGCAAAAATCCTGCGGGAGCGCGGGGCTGAAATCGAGAGCTTGCCCCGGATCCCCCACTCTGTATCGGAATCCTGGTGGCCATTTGTAAAAAGCATCCCCGCGATTTTGGGCCCACGTAAAAGACTTACCATCCTTACGGGGTCGGCTGCAAAGGACGAGAAACACTTCGATATGCCGCCCGAGGCACTGGCATGGCATGTATTTAGTGAGGAGGAAACGGCATTGATCCGTAAAGCCGGGCGCGTTCTCCAGATTAGCATCAACTCCTTGTTGATGCGCCACCTCGACCGTGCGATTCGTCAAAGCCTTGAGGACCCTTCTGCACTTGCCACGTGGATGATTCCAGTGAACCTGCGTGGGAAAATCACACGGGAAGAGGATACCTCCAATCATTCAAGCTTTGTTGCGGTGAATCTATCAGCCTCGGAGACACCTCTGGATGTGCATCAACAAATCTATAGACGACTCAAGGGAGGAGAGCATTGGGCAAACTGGAAAGCGTATAAACTAGGGAAGTTTTTATCGCCGGGGGTCAAAGAGCAAACGATCAAAAATGACCGTGGTACGTCCCGGTGGAACATTGGAGGTTTTTCTAATTTGGGGATATGGGACAGGCACAAGGAATTCACCAGTCAGGGCTGCCAGGGACCCTGGGTTTTTGCGCCGCCGGTCATTGAGGGCATACGCATCGGTGCCGGCTGTGTTACCTATCAGAACCGATTAAGTTTAATGATCCAGGCTCATCCGGCGCTCACCACAGATGCTGCGATTACCGAGGCGTGGATGAAAGAGTGGGTGGCGCAGATTCAAATTGATATGGCAACGCCCCGACCTGATTAACCTTTGATCCAATCACCTCAGCAACACACACAATGATAAAAAAACGCACATACTATACTGGAATGTTACTCCTGGCATTGTCCCAGGGTAACAGCTTTGCCGTGGGATTCCGACTACCGAACCAAGACCCTGATGCCATTGCCCGTGGTAATGCATTTGTTGCGACGGCGGATAACCCGTCTGCGGTGTATTATAACCCGGCTGGAATTACGCAGTTAGACGGTTACCTTCTGAGGGTGGGCTTGTATAACATTTCCACAGGGGTTGATTTTACCGCGGCCGACGGTCGCACGGCTCGGGCTGATTCCTCGTTCCAGACGATCCCCCAGATTTATTATACAGCGTCACCTGAAGACTCGAACTGGTCCTATGGCCTGGGCGTGTATGCCCCGTATGGCCTGGGGGTTGATTACGGGCAGGACACTCCATTTTCAACCGTGGCGGTGGAAGGCAGCCTGGCTTATCTCACAGTGAACCCGGTCGTGGCCTATCAGGTCAATCCATGTTTGTCGGTGGCTGCAGGACTGACACTGAATTATTCCGACATCGGTATCCAGAAAAACATCACAGGTGTCGGGAACAGGTTTGAGTTTGAGGGGGACGCCTATGCCGTGGGCTTCAACCTGGGGGTGATGTGGCAGCCTCACAGCCAATGGTCATTCGGCCTGAGTTACCGGTCGGAAACGGAAATGGATTACGAGGGCAGCTCCGAGGTCCGCGGGTTTTTTCCCATGACGGTTAGGTCGGATACTTCAGCCTCACTCACCTTTCCGCAGCATATTGATGCCGGTGTCTCTTACCGTCCGAATTCACGGTGGAATATTGAATTCAACGTCGATTGGACAGACTGGGATGCGGTGAATGCCTCCGTGTTGAAAACAACTCCTCTGGGCGATCAGGTGTTCCCGTTTCACTATCATTCCAGCTTTATGTATGAACTCGGGGTGACCCGTTATTTAGAGAATGGCTACTATGTGAGCGCCGGTTATATCTTTAGTGAGAACTCGGTGCCCGACCAGACATTCACCCCCCTGAACCCGGATGCCAATTTGCACCTTGGTAGTATAGGTATCGGCAGAAAAACCGACAAGTTGAGTTGGGCGCTGGCTTATCACTTTGCCTACAATGAAGGCCGGAAGGTAAACGGAAGCGCACGCTCGGTCATCCTGGAGTCATCCGATGGCGAATACGAAGTCTTGAACCATGCGGTGAATTTTTCCATTACCTATGCCTTTTAAAGACCGGCAGCAACGTCTCAACCACGCTGACATCCGCTGAGCTGGTCGGCGCGGTTCGAGTATCAGATTCCGAAGGCTGCAATCATGCCTGATTTGCTTATTGCCACGCTGCGCCCGTCCGTATCATATCGCCGCATGGCAAACACTGCAATGAAGCGTTTACGAAGACTCGGGGTGCTGGTCCCTGTTTTTTCGTTACGGCGCGACGATGACCTCGGCGTTGGGGATACCCGCGCGCTCAGACTAATGGTCGATTGGGCTGCGGATCACCGGGTCGGATTTCTACAACTCCTGCCCATCAACGAGACAGGGGGCGATAACAGTCCCTACAATGCCATCAGCTCGATAGCCCTAGACCCCCTCCTGCTTGATTTGGAGGCCATCCCCGAAATCGGCCTCAATGCCATCAGGTCGGCTGCGAGGGAATTTGGTGTTGCTGACTCTAACGAGGATTTGGTCGATTACGAAAAGTCGAACAAGGCGAAGTGGAGTTTGCTTGAGACGGGCTTTGATGACTTTTGGAAATTGGACTCCAAAAACCCGGCCTTTGAAGCATTCCGAGCGGCTGAATCCGAGTGGTTGGTGCCCTACTGCAAATACCGTTGGTTGATGGAACAGGCGGGGACCGAGGCGTGGGAAACCTGGCCGGATACATACAATACACCCGGCAAGGCGGAAGCCTATCTGGCGGGCTGTCCTACCGATGAATTGGAGCGCAACCTTGCCTTTTATGCATGGGTGCAGTGGCATGCATTCAGCCAATGGCGCGAGCTGCGCCAATATGCGGAAAAGCATGATGTCAAATTGATGGGGGACATCCCGATCGGTATTTCCTACTGCAGCGCGGATGTGTTTTTCGAACCCCAGTGGTTTGACCTGAGCCTCTCTGGCGGCTCGCCACCGGAGACCGTCTTCAAGGATGATGCCTTTGCCTGTCAGTGGGGGCAAAACTGGGGGATTCCGATTTACCGCTGGGACGAGTTGGAAAAACACAACTACTCGTGGTGGCGGCGCCGTATCGAAAAACTGACGGACGTTTTCCACATTTTCCGCATCGACCACATCCTGGGGTTCTATCGGATTTTCAGTTTTCCATGGAGACCCCAGCGGAACGGAGAATTTATTGGCCTGACTGAAAAAGCAGCCAGGAAAATCACAGGCGGCCCGCTACCTGGTTTCCATCCACGCCCCGATGATACCGAAAAAAACAAAGCGGCGAACCTCGCGGATGGAGACAAGTATCTCAAGGTGGTCCTCGAAGCTGCGGGTGACGGTGAAGTGGTCGGTGAGGACCTGGGCTGCGTGCCCGACTATGTAAGGCCTCATTTGGAGAAGCTGGGTATTGCCGGATTCAAAATCTGCCATTGGGAAACCAGAGGTGATGGTGAGACCGTTCCAGGCAGTGAGTATCCGGAATGTGCGTTTGCTACCTATGCCACCCATGACCACGATTCGATACCCGCGCTGTGGGATGGTCTTAAAAAACTGTTAGGCGGTATGGAGCACGAGGGTGCCCTGCAGGGGTTGAAGCTGCTTAGCGACTTCGCGGGCTTGCCGAAGGGGGATACGGCAGACAGCTATTCCGACTACAATTCGGTCGTCAAGTGGGCGCTATTCGACAGGCTTGTCAAGTCGAACGCCAACTACGCCGCAGTGATGATCACGGATCTGATCGACAGTAAAAAAAGGATCAATATTCCCGGCACTGTAGGGGGTGAAAACTGGCGCTATCGTTTGCCATGGAAGCTGGAGCATATGCCTGCATCTGTCGTGGAGGAATGTAATCGACTGAAGGAGTTAATCCGCATCGGCAAGCGGGGATAGCTTGAGCCTCAAAACCAATTTTTATCTGTGCCCATCTGAGTTCCATCTCTTCATCGGTGTTGGTATTTTAGAACACAGATGGCAGATGACCACAGATAGGGATATCCGCTCATGCAGATGGAGTTAGATTCAGGGCGTGCTCAAGAATGACGTGGGCGAGGTGGTGCTTGGAATCCTTGTCTGGCTCCTCGGTGTGGTCCGGGAAGACGAGTATGACTTCGTTATCGTTGACATCAAAACCGATGTCCTTGCGTGAGACATCGTTCGCCACCACCATGTCACAGCCTTTTCGTTCCAGCTTGCCACGGGCGTTTTCTACAACGTCCTCCGTTTCCGCTGCAAAGCCAACCAGCACACCTCGATACCCGAACTTGCTTCTTGCTGAGCCAAGAATGTCAGGGTTTTTAATGAGCTCGAGAGTCATGGTCTCCCCGGTTTTCTTGATCTTGTGATCGGGCACGACCGCTGGTCGATAGTCCGCTACCGCTGCCGCGAAAATGGCAACATCGGCTTGATGGATCCAATGTTCGACGGCCTGGTACATTTCCCGGCAGCTTTCCACGGGGATGTAATCGACCCGGTCAGGCACATCGAGGTTTGTCGGTCCGGAGATGAGGATCACACGGTGCCCTGACCCGGCGGCGGCCTCAGCGAGGGCATAACCCATTTTTCCCGATGACTTGTTGCTCAGGAAGCGCACGGGGTCAATGGACTCACGGGTGGGGCCGGCTGTGATCAGGAGGGTCATTTTCAAATGGATAATTGAATCATTGGATGAATGAAGTAATGGCTACTTATTCATCGGCTAACTGCATCATTTCTTCAGCCTTGGCGATGATAGCAGTTTCCTCCATCAGTCTTCCGGGGCCGGAGTAGCCGCAGGCGAGCATTCCCTCTTCCTCGGGGCCGATGAATTGGCAGCCGTCTTTGACGAGCTGCGCGACATTCCGTTGGGTTGCCGGGTGTTGCCACATCTTGCCGTTCATGGCGGGCGCGATGAGCACGGGAGCACGGGTCGCGAGGTAAATACTGGATAGCGGGTCTGGTGCCAGGCCGTTGGCAAAGTTACCGAGTGTGTTGGCGGTGGCCGGGGCGACCAAAAAGAGGTCAGCGCGGTCAGCCAGGTCAATGTGCCCCGGTTTCCATGCTTGCTTCTCATCCTCGAGGGAAACCAGCACGGCATTGCGCGAGATCACCTGCAGGGTGAGTGGGGTGATGAACTCGGTCGCAGATTGTGTCATCACACAGTGGACATCGTGGCCGTTTTTAACAAGTTGCGAAACGATACCTGCCGCTTTATACGCAGCAATGGAACCGGTAATGCCGAGGACGATGGTAGACATGATGTTAGGGGGGTCAGGAGTCAGGAGTCAGGAGTCGGGAGTCGGGAGTCGGGAGTCGGGAGTCGGGAGTCGGGAGGTTTTCAGTCGCTCGGCGATGACGAGTGATTTGAACCTGGGGTAATCCTCCTCATGGGTGCCGGAGAGCAGGCGGTACTTGTATTTTGGCCAGGACTCGATTTCACCCAGCGCATTTTTCATGCGTAGTGCGATGACTTCTTCGGAGTCTGTGCCCCGACCTGTGAGGCGCTTGAGAAGCTCGCCCTCGGTGGGCGGCATGACAAACAGGTCGACGAGAGCGGTTTGGATGGCCTCGTCCGGGCAGTCGCGGACTTGGTCGGCCCCCTGGACATCGATATCCATAACCACATCCGTGCCGGTTGCGATACGGTCCAGGACCTCGGACTTGAGGGTGCCATAAAAATTTCCATGCACCTCAGCGTGCTCGAGAAAGTCACCGGCGGCAATTTTGGCCTGAAACGCTTCGCGTGTTAGAAAATGATAATCGTGGCCATCGCGTTCGCCTTCACGCGCGGCTCGAGTAGTGCATGAGGTCGAGTAGGCGACTTCACCCTCGTTGGCAAGCCGGCGGCACAAGGTGGTCTTTCCTGACCCCGACGGGCCGGAGACTAACAATAAAATGCCGCTGCGTTTGTGTGTGGTGATATCCATCGATCTGGCTTTGGTGTTTGGAATTTAAAACTTGGGGTTTAAGTCCCACGGGTCTTGCCCTTGAGCATGGCTTCGATGAAGGGGTCGAGATTCCCGTCCATGACGGATGAGATATTGCCTGTTTCCTCACCGGTGCGCAAGTCCTTGACCATCTGGTAGGGTTGGAAAACGTAGGAACGGATCTGGCTACCCCAGCCGATTTCTCCTTTGGCGGAGTATTCGCGATCCGCCTCTGCGCGTTGTTTGTCTTCTTCGATCTGATAGAGCTTGGCCCGGAGCAGCGACCATGCGTTTTCCCGGTTGCGAAGCTGGGAACGTTCCTGGGTGGACCGGATAATGATTCCGGTCGGTTTGTGTTTGAGGATGACAGCGGTCTCCACTTTGTTGACGTTTTGGCCACCGGCTCCTCCTGACCGGGCGGTGTTGATTTCCACATCGGACTCAGGAATTTCAATATTGATGTCCTTGGAGATTTCAGGGGAGACATCGATGGCGGAGAAGGAGGTGTGGCGTTTGCCTGCGGCGTCGAATGGAGAGATGCGGACGAGACGATGCACGCCACGCTCGTTTTTCAGATAACCATAGGCGTATGGACCATCGATTTTCAGCGAAGCGCCACGACAACCGGCGCCATCGCCGTCCTGGTAATCAAGGCTGGTCACGGTGAAGCCTTTGTCTTCCGCCCACCTGGTGTACATACGCAGGAGCATTTCCGCCCAGTCACACGCCTCGGTCCCACCGGCACCCGCCTGGATGCTCAGGTAGGCGTTGGAGGCATCGGTAGGTTTGTCCAGAAGCGTGATGAGTTCGAATTTTTCCAGCTCATCCATAATGGATTTGTAGTCGGAGTTTGCCTCCCGGGCGAATTCCATGTCATCGGTTTCCTTGGCAAGCTCGATGACCTCGTCAAGGTTGGCTGCCCGCTCTTCGAGGGCAAGGAAGGGCTTGAGCCGGCCTTTCAGTAGGTTCGCTTCCCCGACAATGCCCTGGGCCTTATCGGGGTCGTCCCAGAAACTGGGAGCGGTCATGATTTGGTCGAACTCGGCAAGCTTTTGATCCAAAGCGGGAACGTCAAAGATACCTCCTGAGTTCGGACAGGCGGCTTTTCAAGGCCCCGGTGTCCAGCGCCAGGAGGTCAGCGATATTGTGGGCACTCATACGTGCGCGAGTGATAGCGGGTACACTCCAAGTTTCAAACCCCAAATAGCAAAAACCCATTTGAGTGGCCAACGGGGCAATTTGTTGTTTTGCATCGGGCTAAAACAATCCATGCTCTGGCCGGCGGCATGGAAAAATCCACAGGCATCATCATCAGGCTTACCAAGCTGACTGAAACCAGTTTGATTGTGCACTGGTGTACGCAGGAACACGGGTTGATCAAGACGGTTGCCAAGGGGGGGCGGCGGGCCAAGGGGCCGTTTGCCGGGAAGCTGGATTTGTTTTTTGAAGCCGAGATCAATTGGGTAAGGAGTCGGAAAAGCGAGTTACACACACTTCGCGAAGTGGCGGTGGTCGATTTCCGGGAACGCTTGCGAAAGAGGTATGCCGATACTGTGGCGGCCTCGTATTTTGCGGAGTTGCTTGCCCATGTGGTGGAGCGGGATCACCCGGTGCCGGAGCTTTACGACCTGTTGCAGCGGGGCTTGGGCTACGTGGGGAGCGAGGGGGCGGACAAGCGGGCTGTGCTGCATTTTGAGCAGGAAATGGCGCGTTTGCTCGGAGTTGCACATGATCGAACCAGTGCCGCGCTGGCGCTTGAACACGCCTATGGCAGCCTGCCTCGTGGACGGTCTGCCTGTATGGATGCTTTCGGGGGGTAGTGGATCACCTGATTTTCGCTGGTCATCCGTTGATGGATGGTGTTTATTGCCGATGAGCCTGGTGCCAGCTGATTCTGATTTCTTCAGTCTACCGCCACCGGTTTGATACACCCCTACTCAGCAGACCAATGGAATCCGGAACAGTCAATTTACTGAATATGCTTCAGGACAGAGTCAAAAAACTCTGCGAAGAGGGCAAATGGGACGAAGCCATGCATGCGGCCAACGCAGCTGTCGATAAGGCGCGCGCAACCTTGGATGATGATGCCAAGAGCATTGAGAAGTTATCGGCGTCGCTGGAGGTAAAGGGGGATTTTCTTCGTCAGTATGGGTATTTGGAGGACTCTCGCAAAGCGTATTTGGAGGCTCTCGAACTTCTCGAAGGCAACCCTGTCTACATAGAGCCGCTGGCACGCATCAGCGCCAGTGTTGCCGTGGTCTATGACTCCGATGGCAACGAAGACGAGGCGATCACCTTCTACAAACGCAGTATTGATTTGTTTGAGCGTATGAGCCCCCCGTCGGTGCTCGACATAGCTGACCTTTGCAATAACCTCGCTTATATCTACAAGAGCAAAGGGGATTTTGATACCGCTGAGAACCTCTACCTCAAGGCACTGCAGATTTGCCACGAGTCGCTGGGGCCTGATGACGAAGAAACGGCGGCGATTTGCAACAACGTCGGAGCACTTTATCAGGCGGCCGGATATTACGAGCAGGCCCGGGAAATGCATATGATGGCCCTGGAGGCCCGGCGAAACACCTTTGGTGAACATCATTTGGAAACTGCCCAGTCACATGCCAACCTGGCATTGGCACTGTGTGAAACCGGTGAAAAGGAATGGGCTAAAAAGCACTTCCAGAATTCACTGAAAATCTATGAGGACAAAGTCAGGGAGGCTCCCATGGATTTCGCTACGGTGTCGGCCAACTTCGCCGAGTTTCTTCGTGATATGGGCGATGAAAAAACAGCGTCCGCCGTTGAGAAACGTGCTGGCAAGAAACTGAAAAAAGTTTAGTCGGGCGCGGTTTGACTGCGGGTCGGAAAACGCGTCCGGAGCAACCACCGTTTGATCAGGTCTTTGTTATGGGTGAGATTTCCAATGACCCGGTAGTTGGAGTCCTTGATCGATGTCGCCTTCAGCTCCGACTCGGCGACCACCCGGTGGAGTTCTCCTCCCGAGTGGATGAATTTAAGACCTTTGGCATTGTTGACCAGGAAACCCACATGACGGTCGAGTCCAATGATGTAGATGCCAGGTTCCCCTTCCCGGATCGACTGCATGAATTGATGGTAATCAGCACCGACTATGATCTGTAACTGGTCGCGCGGAAGAAAGGTGCGCAGGATATTCTGCGACGGCTGCTGGGCGAGTTTGATGCGCTGCACTTTGAATCCGGCGTCACGCATGACGGTGGAAACAAAATAACCGCAGGCCACTTTGCCGTCGCCGGGAGTGGATGCAGTACCATTGTAATCCCAGGGGGTGCCCAACCAGCACATCATTAGCTCAGGCATGGTGATTTCCAGGAAATTCCTGCAGCTATGGAGAACGGCTTCACGCTCAGGATCGGTCCGGGCTTTCCGGTATTGGCGAGCGAGTTTTTCCCGGTGGTAATCGATTTCACCTACCAATACAGCATAGGCTTCCGGGTTGGGGGTGGGAGCGATATCGGATGCGGATTCATTTGCCTCCGACCGTAGCTGGCTGATCTCGTCCCAGTAGAGCCAGACCATAGCTCCCCCTAACAGGAAGAGGATGCTGAAAATGACCGGAATTTGACGCATGGTGATTTGCAGGGCTACGTGATCGCAGCAGCCAATCTGTCAAGTGATGCTTAGTCTGTTAGTTGGCCGCCATGAGCGCTTCAATGTCATCGGCCTCGATGGGGATGTTGGCCATCAGGTCAATGTTGGTGTCCTTGCCGATGACGAAGTTGTTTTCCAAGCGTATGCCCATATTCTCTTCGGGAATATAAATACCTGGCTCGATGGTAAAGACCATCCCTTCTGCAAACTGGGTATTGGCAGGGGAGACATCGTGGACATCGAGGCCAAGGTGGTGGGATGTTCCGTGCATGAAGTATTTTTTCACCAGTGGTTTGCTATCATCTTGTCGTTTGGCTTCTTCCGCATCGATGAGCCCGAGCATGATCAGCTCTTCCTCCACAAACCCGATCGCTTGTTTCTGATAATCCGCGGGAAGCATTCCCGGTCGGAGGATTTCGTTGCATTTCCTGAGCACCCTGAGCACTGAGTCATAGACGGCTCTCTGTCGATCGGTAAACTTGCCATTCACCGGAATGGTTCTGGTCATATCCGAATTCCAGTTGCCGTATTCAGCGGCGACGTCCATCAACAGCAAGTCGCCATCCTGGCAACGTTGATTGTTGTCCAGGTAATGCAATACGCAGGCATTTTTGCCACTACCAATGATCGGGGGGTAGGCGAAGCCTTTGGACTTCCTGCGGATAAACTCATGCAGATATTCGGCTTCAATTTCCCACTCGCCGACACCGGGTTGCACATAGCCAAGGATACGCCGGAAACCTGCTTCTGTAATGTTGCAGGCTTCCTGCATCATCCTGATTTCCACGGGGTCCTTGGTGACCCTGAGCTGATGCATCAGTGGTGCCAGCCGTTCATACTTGTGGAGCGGGTAGGACGCCTGGCACTTCTGCCGGAACCGGGCATCCCTGGACTGCACCGATGTTTCCGCCCGCAGGTGCTCGTTGGTATTGAGAAAAACATGCTCCGCTTGCTGGATCAATCGATGCAATAGGTTGTCGAAATTGTCAGTCCACTGGATGTTAGCCACTCCGGATAGTTCCGTGGCGCGCTCCTTGGTGAGTTTTTCACCCTCCCAAATGGCAATGTGCTCATTGGTTTCACGCAAAAATAGAATCTCCCGGTCCTTGGGATCGAAGGCCGCCGGAAACAATACCAGGATACTTTCCTCCTGGTCGATACCGGACAGGTAGTAAAGGTCGTTGTTTTGTCTGAACGGCATGGTGCCGTCAGCATTGGTTGGCATCACGTCGTTGGAATGCAGAATGGCAATGCTGTCATCCTTGAGTAGCGCTCCTAGACGAGCTCGGTTGCGGACAAATAGTTGTGGGTCGGCAGGATCAAATCTCATGCCTTGGATATCAGCCCACCAAGTCCCAACCTGCAATCACAAACCCTCGAATATCCATGATTAGTAGCAGGTTGGAAGTGCTTGGTCGATGACTTGACCCGGTCTAACCTAATCCCGACCCCAGCCAAGTTTCTGCCGTAGGGTCGAATAGAAATTCCGCCCTTCAAGACGAAGCAGGGGAAGTGCGTGGCCCGCCTGCTCAACCCGCACCCGGTCGCCATGGCAGATTTCAACCATATCCCGGCCATCGACGGTAAACAACATCGGACATTCGGCATCATCGGCTGGTGCCAGTTCCACCGTAGAGCTATCAGACACCACCAGCGAGCGATTGCTCAGGCTATGTGGGCAGATCGGCGTGATCACAAAGACATCGGCTTTAGGCGCAATCAGTGGCCCCCCGGCTGAAAGGGAATACGCCGTCGAGCCCGTGGTGGTCGCAACAATCAACCCGTCAGCGCGGTAGTGGTTGAGCAGTTCTCCGTCGACCCATGCATCGAGTGCGACCAGTCTACCCGTCTGGCCACGGGCAAGCGTGATTTCATTGAGCGCCAGGAAACTTATCTCGCCTCCGTCAGCGGAGGTAATCGTGGCACGCAATTGCATCCGCGGGATCAAGGTGTAGTTTTTTTGGGCAACGGCCTTGGCAAAGATATCGAGTTCGTCATCTGTGCAGGTTGTTAGAAATCCCAGCGTGCCGATGTTGATGCCTGCCACCGGGATGTTGGCCGGGCCGAGCTGGTTGGCGGCGTTGAGCATGGTTCCGTCTCCTCCTAAAACGGCCACAACGTCACATGTGCTCGCCAGCTCGGCAGCGTCCACGCCTCCGGAGGCCCCGACCAGTGCCGCGGTGCCAATTTCAAGCACAGCGGTGAGCTGCTCTTTTTCCAGTGCCTTGCAGAGATTCCGGATGGTTTTTTTAGCGCCCGGTTTGTTTGGGTTTGCGATGATGCCCACTTTCACGCGGGGATGATAGGGCTTTCTGCCAAAAGATACAGAGCAAATCCAGAAGATCCTTGGAACAAGGAATAAAAGCGGCTTGTTGACTGCAAAAATGGGAGATGCGGCTTGAAATATCTAGGATTATATGATAATCAGGATCTATGAAACACCACCGATTGATCTCCAAGGGTGCCTCGACGGGTTGGTTGGCTTGCGTAGCGACCTGCACGTTGTCGTTAACCTCCTGTGACAAAGTCGGTGATTGGCTCGAACAAGCGAAGGGATTGGTCAGTGATGAAGAGCAGGCCGATGCGGGAAGCCAGGGTGGCACGGGAGTGGAATCGGTCGATGAAAAGGCGGGCAAGGCCGTGATTGCAGAAGAATCGAGGATGGTAATGGTCGAGTTCTACTCGGACACATGACCTCCATGCAAAACTCTCGCTCCCGTGTTGGAGCGATTAGCGAAAAAGAACGGTGAAAAAGTCCGCGTCGTCAAGGTGGATGCAAACGAGCACCGTGACTGGGCGATGAAAGAGGGAATCCGGGGAGTGCCTACTGTGCAGTTTTACCGGGGAGGAATGAAGCTGCATGAGTTTGCCGGGGCTTATCCGGAGAAGGTGATCCAGCAAAAAATCGATCAATACGCGGTGGCGGCCACGCCTTCATCGGGTGGCGACGGGAGTAAGCCGGCCGAGCCCGTGATCAAGCCCATGCCCAAGGACTGGCTGCCTCCCGGGGTGACCCGCCAGTGACCAGGCCCGGATGGGAAGTTTGCCTCCGGCATACGCGTCCTCTTCCCGGCTGCAAGCTTACGTAAGTACACGGTTGACCCCTTGGGGCTATGTGGCTAGCGTCCGCGCCTCTGAAAACCATGAGTGCGGAAGAAAAAAACTACAAGGACACGCTGAGCCTACCCGATACCACTTTCCCCATGCGTGGGGATTTGGTGAAGAGCGAACCCATGCGCCTCGAGCGTTGGAACGAGCAGAAGCTGTACCAGGCTATTCAGAAACGCCGCAAGGAACAAGGTGCCCCACGGTTTGTTCTCCATGATGGGCCACCCTTTGCCAATGGGGATGTCCATATGGGAACCGCCCTGAACAAGGTGCTCAAGGACCTGGTCCTGAAGTCGAAGACCATGGCGGGTTATGAAACCCCCTACATCCCGGGCTGGGACTGCCACGGCCTACCGATCGAATTCAAGGTGATGCAGGATGCCCGCGACGAGGAGCCAGCGGAAATCCGCCGCCGCTGCGAAGAGTTCGCCCGGGGCTGGATCGAGACCCAGAAAGCCTCGTTCAGACGCCTTGGTGTGCTTGGCGACTGGGATAATCCCTACCTCACACTCGACCCCGCCTTCGAGTCCGACATCATCCGCACCTTTGCCACCATGGTGGAAAAAGGCCTCGTCTACCAGTCGCAGAAGCCCGTCCAATGGTCCTACGGTGCCAAGACAGCACTCGCCGAAGCCGAAGTCGAGTACCAGGATAAAAAATCCATCGCCATCTTTGTGAAGTTCGATCTTTCTCCAGCATCGCTGGAAAAATTCACCGCCCACTGCCCACTGCCTACTGCTGATCACTTGAGTTTCGCCATCTGGACGACCACGCCGTGGACCATTCCCGCCAACCTCGGTATCGCCGTGCATGAGCGACTCACCTACGTGGTGGGCCGGTTCACCAGGGAGGAGGCTCCCGATCAAAACATCATCATCGTCCGTGAGTTGCTTGGGGAATTCCAGCAAAAAACCGGTCTGACACTCGCCGAGGAACTCGCCGAGGTCAAGGGGGCCGAACTCGAAGGACTCGAAGCCCTGCACCCGTTCATCGACCGCAAGTCCAAGGTGATCCTCGCTCCTTTTGTGACCACCGAAACAGGAACCGGTGCCGTCCACATCGCACCGGGTCACGGTGCGGACGACTACTCGGTAGGCATGCAATACGGATTGGCCGTGCTGTCACCGGTCGATGACGACGGCAGGTTCACTGAAGAAGTCGGAGTTGCCGAGCTCGTCGGCCTCCACGTCATGGAGAAGAACGAAGCGAACATCGGTGTGCTCAGAATCCTCGCCGCCAAAGGCGCATTGCTTGGGAAAGAGAACTACGCCCACTCATACCCGCACTGCTGGCGTTCTAAAACACCGATCATTTTCCGTGCCGTTGAGCAGTTTTTCATCCGCATCGATGCCCTCCGGGACAAAGCCCTGACCGAGATCGACGCGACCACCTGGCTTCCGGCCTGGGGGCGTAACCGCATCTACGGCACCGTGGAAGCGCGTCCCGATTGGTGTATCTCACGCCAACGCACCTGGGGGGTGCCGCTGCCGGTTTTCTTCGATCAAAATGGCGAAGTGATCCTCGACGCGGCGGTTTCCCGGAAGGTCGCCGATTTGGTGGAACGGGAGGGGACCAACATCTGGTTCGAACTCACCGATGCTGAACTTGCCGCCCGCCTCGGCCTGCCTGAAGGTTGCACAAAATGCCGCGATACACTGGATGTCTGGATCGACTCCGGAAGTTCACACGTCGCGGTGATGGACCGTCACCCGGAGCTGTCACGTCCCGCCGATCTCTATCTCGAAGCCACCGACCAACACCGCGGATGGTTCCAGAGCAGCCTCATGCTGAGTGTGGCTGTTGCCGACAAGGCTCCATACAAATCCGTTATGACCCACGGTTTCGTGGTCGACAAGGATGGGGGCAAGATTTCCAAATCCGCAGCCAAGGCGAAAGGGAAACCCACCGATGCCGCACACTTCTATAACAAGTATGGAGCCGATATCGTGCGCCTCTGGGTCTCGTCCGTCGATTGGCAAACCGAGGTCCCCTTCGGGGAGGATCTGTTCAAGCAGATTGCCGACCCTTACCGTCGTCTACGGAATACTTTCCGTATCCTGTTAGGAAACCTCGATGGCTTTGACCCGGAGCAACACAGTGTTCCATTCGCAGACATGCCGTTGCTGGACCGCTGGATTCTTGAACGTCTTGATGCCGTGATCACCGAGTGCACCCAGGCATACGGGAACTATGAATTCCGCAAGGTGTTTAACAGCATCAATACTTTCTGCGCCAACGACCTGAGTGCCCTGTACGTCGATATCACCAAAGACCGGATGTATTGTGATTCCGTGGACAGTCCGCGCCGGCGCGCCACCCAGACCGCGTTCGCCGAGATCTTCCTCGCCATCACCAAGCTGCTGGCACCCATTCTCGCCTACACGGCGGACGAAGCATGGGAGCATTGCCCGTTTACCGAGGGGAGCGTCCATACCCAGGACTTCCCGCAAGCAGCACACCCCAGCCGCGAAGCGACGGAGGTCATCACGGCATTGCTCAGGATCCGCGACCAGATCCAGCAAAAAGTCGAGGAGCAGGTGCAAGCCAAGGCATTCAACAAAAACAACGAGGCCAAGGTCACCGTGCCCACACCTGAAAACCCGGATCTCCTGGCCCTGCTCAAGGACCGCAGCTTCACGACCGAGTTCTTCATCGTCGCCGACCTCAGCCTCGGCACCGAATATGCAGCCCGGAAGACCGAACACTGCATGTGCCCGCGTTGCCGCCGCTACGAGCCACTCGTTACCGACGTCTGCCAGCGTTGCAGTGAGGTTGTTTAATGAACCAACGATCTGATATGTCCGATAAGCTACCCACACAGAGAATCGTCAAGCTCCTCCTGGTGCTGACCTTGCCTCTCTACATCCTCGACCAACTGTCAAAGTGGTGGGTGGTGATGAATTTCAAACTGCCATTCATCGTGGTGGATGGTGTCAAACTCGCTTATCACGAGGATACCCGGCCTGTGATTGACGGCTTTTTCAATCTCGTACGCCGACATAATCAAGGGGTGGCATTCGGGATAGGAAATGGCACCACCTGGGCACCCGTCGTATTTCTCTTTGTGCTGGTGATCGCCCTCGGCCTGATCGTGTTTTTCTGGAAACGGGGAGCGTTTGCCGGCCCGTCGCGCTGGTCGGCCCCGTTATTGATCGCCGGTATCCTCGGCAACCTGACCGATCGCCTGTTCCAGGGCTTCTGGCTGGAGCCCTACAAGGAGTCGGGATTCTGGGAGCGACTCGGCCAGGGGTACGTCGTGGATTTCCTCGACTTCAAATTACCCCTCTACGATAAGATCATGCCGTCGAGCGGCGGCCATTGGCCGGCCTTCAATGTGGCCGACAGCTGCATCACCATTGCCGCCGTCCTACTGTTTTTCACCGCTTTGCTTGAGATGAAAAAGGAGATGGCGGAGAAAAGGGCGCATAAAAGATCATCCAGGTAATGAATCGGGTGATCGGTCCTTGAGTCGCTGCTACAAAAAGTCTATCATCTCACCTGTGAGAGCACTGCGACTGTCAACGATCCGGGAACTTCGATCCCTGTTAGCCCGTCTAACTCATGTGGTGATTCTGGGGTGGTCACTCGGTCACGGAGGGATTGCTTTGGTAAACGCGCAGGGAACAGGGGAGGCAAGCCGTATCGACATCCCCCCGGCTCCGCAGAATCATATTCTCGACGATGCTGAGCTTTTCCGTGAGGACCCTGGGAAGTTGACGGAGCTGGAAGAGAGTCTGCGGCGGATGGAAAAAAGGCATGGTTATCCGGTATACCTGTCCATTTACTACAGTGTCTATGATGGCAATCTCCAGAAACGCGCGGATTCGCTCTACAAGTCGTGGATCGGTGACTCGGCCAGGGGCATGGTCATTGTCTACCAGCTTGACCCGGTGGTCTCGGGAAACAATCCGGCCATCGCCTACTACAGGGGTTCCGACCTGGACCCCGACTTGTCGAAGGAAAATGAGCCGCGGCTTATTTCAGGGCAGGAGGTGGATGCGATGCTGATCAGGGTGTTTGGCTCGGTCGAGCCGAAGGGCAACGATCACATTGCGTTTGTCAGTAATCTGATCAAAGGTATCGAGGGTGAAATCAACCATTATCATGAAGTCCAGCCGGCAAGCTGGTCGGACAAGGATAATCTCAGGTTGATGACTATTTTCCTGAGTATCATCGTAGCGCTGACCTTGATGGGTATGCTTCTTTGGAAACTCTTCTCGCGCGCAGATGCCAAGTCGAACAAAACGCATTATTTCCCGGAGGTCAGGGTTGGGCGTCGTCTCGATGCCCCCTTCGGTGGCGGCTGGGTCAGCGAGAAGACTTTTGTTCCCGCCTCATCGCGGAGGTGATCTTGCGGCCCCGGTTCGGCAGGAAGGCCGATACACCATAGACAATGGGATAGGCGAGGATGCTGAGGATGATGCCCATGGCCAGGAATCCTACGGTGAAGCTCGCCACATTCAGGGTGACACCAAACACGGTTTTTTCCACCTCCATGATGTGTAATACCGGGTTGTCACTCTTGGACCGAATCCAGTCGCCCAGCCGTTCCTGGGCAAGCCATATGGGGGCCTGGGTAAAGGGATTGGTCACCCAGCAGACAGCCATGGCGATGGGGATGTTGGCCTTGGCCCGGACACTGGCCAGCGCTGCGAGGAGCATCTGGAAGGGAATCGGCAACATCGCGCAGAAAAGGCCGATGGACAAGGCCCCCGCGACGGAATCCCGGCACGGATGCCAGAGGTCGCGCTCAAAGAGCGGCTTGGTGAGAGCGACGAGCCATGGCCGTTTGCGGATATGAGGGTGCCTGAGGTAGCGATATGCTCTCCGGACCATTCTTAGATATCTGCGTTTCATGTGGGTGTGCTAAGCTCTTTCGGGAGCGGGGGGGTAATCTGGAGGTGATGCAGGACCGGATGAGGAAAAACCCGCAGCTGTGTGCAGGCTGGGACAACATAATACAATACGAAAAAACCCGCCACTGAATTTCATCAGGGCGGGTTTGAAATAGGAAGTTGATGTCAGCGAAATTACCACTGCTGCGTGCGCACGTGGTAGTAGCTCTCAGCACCCAGAGTAGGGGGGAACTCGGAAAGTCCGTCGTGTGGGTTCATCTCGATACGGTGATCCTCACCACACTTCTCGTAAGGGGGTTTGAATGTGCCGTGGTAGGTCGGGCAATGGAAGGTTACCAGCTCGTAGAAGCCATAACCAAGACGCTTGAAGGCACGGCGACCACCGTCGACGGCACCGTAGGACCAACCGGCCTTACGACCGTATTGGTCGGTCTTGCGGAAAATTTGCTCAGGAACTTCAACGATACCGTAGAGAATGTTGCTGATGGCACGGCCAAGCTTACGGGTGGATGTGTAAGTGGAGCCTGGGGGCGCTTGAATGTCTGCCATGACACCGGTGGCGGTGAAGGCAAGTGCTGCTGCGATCGTAAGTGCTTTTTTCATCGTGCAATCATATTGAATGCCAATCCCCGGGCTGGCAATGGAAAAATGGATTTTTTCAACGATTTGTCGGATGCCCTGTAGGCGCGCTGTTTTTGACATTTCACTCCACGGTGATGTCATCAATGTACATCCCGCCTTTCTCGGTGGTCGTGAGGCGGATTGTGTTGGCGCCTCGTCGCACCGGGATATTGACAGTGACCGTTTGCCAATCCTCCCCCCAGTTCTTCGTGTTCGGCAGCATCAGTTTTTCCCGGACAGTTTGTCCATTCACGCTTATTTCTATTTCCCGACCAGGGCGTCCGGTGGCTTTTCCGCTGTAGCGAATGGTTAGATCGGCCCGGCCGGCATCGCCGTCATTTTCCTGGTACCATTCGATGTAAGCGCCTTTCTTATTACCAAAATCAACAAAGCCCTTACCGTGATAGTTTGCTCCTTTGGCAATGACCTTGGCACCATGCAACCTGGCATCCTCTGCCTGGTCGCCTCCTTGTCCGGTCGCTTGCTGCCCTGAATTCCAGACAAACCCCACATCAGCCGCAAAGCGCTCTTCCAAAGACTGGGCGGGCTTGCCGTCAACCGTAACCAGGGCCTTGACCGTGGTGCCCAAGGGAACGGGGAATGCTTTGGTATATCGGGTGGACCGCACGGTCGGCTTGGAGCCATCGGTGGTGTAGAAAACACGGACTTCAGGATGAGCAAGAGCCCCTCGCAACCCGATGTATTGAGTGTCGATACTCACCATGTTAGAGGTGACTTGCTTTTTTTCACCCAGGATGCAGCTGGTAAGCAGGCTGATGTCTCCGGGTTCACCGGTTGACTCGACATAGGCGCGTGTCAGACCGTAAAATGCGATTCGGCTGTCGGCTCCGAAGTGTTTTTCAACGTCGACCGGACTACCATTGTCGAGAGCCCGGATTCGTCCTGGCCCGAGCACGAGAAAATGGCTGCGGTTTTCGCCGTAGGGATAAAACGCACCCTTTGCGTCCATGCTTGTCACGCGTACTTGCACGATGTCCTTACCTGAAGTTTTCAGCGGCTGGCCATCGATGGACAAGGCGATCCTGGACGGTGAACCGGCAGTGCGGATGGTCTGCGCGGCCACGGACCTGCCGTTGATGTATCCTACCGTTTTCAGTTCACCTGGTTGCCAGGGTAGCATCCACTGACACTGCATGGCATCCCATCTTGTTCCCGGCGATTTTTTTCCCAGTGACTTGCCATTGAAAAAAAGCTCAACCTGGTCGCAGTTGGAATAGACCCATACGGGGACCGGGGTTCCTTGCTTGAGGGTGGGGTGGGTCCAGTGTGGCAGGATGTGCACCATCGGTTTCGTTGTCCACTGGCTCTGATAGAGCCAGTAGAGGTCCTTTTCAAAATTGGCCAGATCGATGGCTCCACCCATGAAGGCCTTAAACGGCCAGCCTCCGTGCACATAACTGGCTTCGCCAAGGTAATCGTGGCCTGTCCAGCGGAAGGAACCGGCATAGTTGGGGATATCGCGCAGCAAGGCTATGTTTTGCCGTGAATTCAAACGTACGGTGGCATTGTCGTAGCTGGAATTGAAAATTTGTTTGCGGTTGGCGCGCGCGGAGTCCTCGATCCAGTCGTAAGTAAACACCTCGGTGTCGGTCAGGTCAGGGGTCTCGCTGACACCCTGCCGTTTATTGGGATAGCCATCACGATACCAGGTCTTGGTACGGTAGTAGCCGCGGACCTGCCACGTGTGGGTATTCTCGGTGCCGATGAATACGCGATCGGTTTTGAGCCGGTCAAACCAGCCCGCTTTTTCGCTGGCACCATTGACTCCATAAACATCCATGTATTCGGAGCTGGAGTGGCCCGATGTCACCGGACGTGTTGGATCGAGCTCGTGACAGCGTGCCACCAGGTCCTTGCCGATCTTGCCGTGGGTTTCATTACCCACACTGTAGATCACAATGCTGGGGTGGTTCCGGTCGCGGATGATCCAGTCTGTTAGGTCTCGTTGCCACCACTCGTTAAAGGAGTGGGCGCCGTAGTCGTGGGTTGCTTTCTTGCCCCAACCGTCAAAAATCTCATCCATCACCAGCATACCGACTTCGTCGCAGATCTCGTAAAAGACGGGCGTTTGCGGATTGTGGGCTGTCCGGATGGCATTGCAGCCCATCTTTTTTAACTGCTCAATACGAAAGCGCAGTATCTTATCCGGCACGGCAGCTCCCAATGCCCCGGCATCCTGGTGGTTGCATACTCCCTGGAGCTTGACGTTTCTTCCGTTCAGCCACATGCCGGATTTGGGTTTCCAATCGATATCGCGAATGCCGAATCGCGTGCTCTCCCAATCGACCGTATGACCAGCAACGTCAATTTTTGTCCTGAGCTGATAGAGGTGTGGCGTGTCCAGGTCCCATCGTAAGGGCGACTGGATCCTGAACTTGAAATTTGAGACTAGCTGTTTGCCGGCATTGACGGCGAGAGTTTTCCTATCGCTGGCAACGACCTTGCCGTCGGGTGAGACGATGGAGGTTTCCACCGCGACAGATTGTGGCTGGGCCAGGGTATTGCGAACCGGGACATCCACATCGATGTCCGGTCCCTTGGTGCGCACAAATATCCTATGGTGAGGAACGTGGACCTTGGGTTTTACCTCGATCCAGGTATGCGCATAGATGCCGCTGCCTGTGTACCAGCGTGCCGAGGGTTGTTTTTGGTTGTCGACCCGTACCGCGAAGGTGACCGTGTCCGAGTTGGCAACAAGGTCGCTGATGTCGTAGGCAAAGGAACTCCAGCCGTAGGGCCGCGTGCCGAGTTTTTTGCCATTGGCCCAGACCGTGCTGTTCATGTATATGCCGTCGAATGCTATTTCGACATACTTGCCTTTCCAATCCTGGGGCACCTGCACGGTTTTACGATACCAGCCAATGCCAGCCGGCAGATAGCCGCAGCCGGCATCCATCGGGTTGTCCTTTGCGTAATCCCCCTCGATGCTCCAGTCGTGTGGCACATCCAGGACGCGCCAGTTGGCATCGTTGAATTCCGTCTGTGCTGCACCCGGCAGATCCTTCAGGACGAATTTCCAGGCGTTGTCGAAACAGCTCCGTTCCGCCAACGCAGGAACGACTGATGCCAGCCAACTATGGGCGAGCAACAAAACCAGGACCTTTATATCCATGTGCGATGTCTTTCTATGAACGATTACTTGTATGCTGCTTTTCGGTTAGGAATGAACGGTGCTTCAACAAAGCCCCAACACATCGCTGCGCTGAGGCTTGTGAGAATGGCCTGGAGCTGTCTTGCGAGTGCGTTAGCTACTCATCGCTTGATCCTTCTTTCTCGCGGATACGGCGTTCGACCAGCTCTTTGGCGCGTTCGGCCTTATCGATCACCATGTCGTCCTTGTCCTCGGTAAAATACTCGAGTACGGGGATGGCCCACTCGTGTTTCTGGTTGGCCATACCGCGGATGATTTGAAGTTTTTCCCCCTGGGTTTTGGCGGTTCCGGCTAACGACTTCCAGAGTTCGCCCAGGTCTTCAGAATCGCGTTGGCGCTCGATGCGCAGGAATGAGTAGGCCGCATCAAATGCCGTTTTACGGATTTTATCGTTTTCGCACTCATCAATAAACTCAATGAGATTGTCAAACTGACCGTCGTCCGCCCAAATGGAGAGTGCGGCAATGGCGGCACTCTGGTAGGGTGCCTTGTCAGACTTCAGGGCTTCGGAGACGGCCTCCTGGGCCTTTTCGCCACCCGTGCATCCCAGGAGACGCAGCATGGTGAACTTGGCGTTGTCATTGACCGCCGATTGATAGGAGCCGTAGATGGCGGGTTCGAAGTCGGCTTTTTTATCGGACTCGGCAATAATGGCCTGGGCTGCACGTTCAGCGGCTCCGCGGATGCTGTGTGAGTCTGTGTCATTGATCAGTGAGAGGAAATCATCAATATAAACGTCAGCCTCCTTGCCGATGGCGGAATATCGCGCGGCGTTGATCGCCTCGGCTGCCGCCGTTTCCTCGGTGGTGTTTTTGGCGAATTCCAGCAGTGGTGCAATGTTGGCCACGTCTTTTCTGCGGCTCATCACCGTTTTAAAGATCTCGCTACGAATACTCTGCGGGCATTTGGCCTTGGTGACATGGTCAATGATGACGGTGTTGGCATCGTAGCCTCCCTTGGCAGTGGCGTAGGCGAGGGTTTTCAATAGGATGGGACGTTGTCTGTTGTCCGCCATGCTGGTGGCCCGGTTGAGTGTTCCCTTGAGTTCTTCCTCGGTGAGTTCAATACCTTCATGGAGCTTGCCTTCATCGTCGAGCGCCTTGGCCCTGACCATGACCTCGTTGATCAGCGCGGTTTCGCGGCGTTCGCCACTTAAGGCGACACCTACAATGATGGCGACAGCGATAACAAGGGCCAGCATGCCAATGATAGCGTACTTGGCACCCGTAGGCATGCCTTTCTTGGCACTCGCAGTCACCGGCACTACATTTGCGGGTGGTTGGTTCTCCGCAACGGTCGGACTTGCAACCACGGGTTGGGGTGCTGATCCTGTTAGGGAAGCCGGTGGGGTGGTTGCCGGGGCTGCTGGCTGCACCGGAGCCGCGGCCGACACCGACGGCTGAACCGGCGTCGGGGTAGGTTGGACCACAGTCGGGGTAGGTTGGGCCGGTGTTAACTGGACCGGTGTGACGGGCACCGCGGGTTGCGGAGTGATTGCGGGTTGTGCCACGGCAGGCTGTGCCGGGGTGGCAGGTTGGGCACTTTCCGTGATATTCTGTGATTTGGTGTGCGGGCTGAGATCGGCGTCCGGCGGGGAAATCGGCTGCGGGGCTGTTGCTGGTTTTGCCGGTGCGGGGGCGGGCTGTGCTGCCTGAAGCGAGATCGGCTGCGGTGTGGTGGGTGCCGTTGGTTGCACCGGTGCCACGACGGGTTGGGCTGGTTGCACCGGTGGCGCGGGCTGGGCAACGGGTGTTACTGGGGGGGCTGGTGTTGCTGGCGTTGCGGGTGTTACTGGTGGCTGGGCATCTCCTGTGGAGCCATCAGCCCCCGGGAAAATGAACTTGGGTTTGGCTGGGGTTGGGTCAGGGGTCTTGGGATCAGGTGCGGTCATGGTTATGGGTTGGGTTGATTGTTTATCAAGTATGAGAAATCGTTCGAGTGATTCACGGGCATCCTTGGGCCGGTCATCCATCCGGCGCTCGATGTGCCACATGATCCAGTCGCATCCCCACTGGGGGACATCCGGACGGAGTTCACCGATAGGTTTGACGTGGTGCTGGAGGTGACTGGCCATCACCTCGGCGGCGGTATCCCCGGTGAACGGGTACTCGCCGGTCAGCGCGTAGTAATAAAGGCAGCCCATGGCATACATATCCGTGCGCTTGTCCAGCGGTGTCCGCTCAAACTGCTCGGGGGCCATAAAGAAAATGGAACCAAAAACGGCGTCGCCGTGGTCGATGGTCTGCAGCGATGGCGTGGCCGAGAATTTGGCCAGTCCAAAGTCGACGATTTTGACTTGGAACTTACCCGAAGGAAGCCAGCAGACCATCACGTTGCTGGGTTTCAGGTCGCGGTGGACGAGGTTAAGATCCTGGGCGGCAATGAGCGCCTCCTGTGTCTGTAAGGCGACTTCACGCAGATCGTTCCAGGTCAGGGTGCCACGTTCAACCATTTCATCCAGCGTCCGTCCGTGGATCAGCTCCATGACAACATAGGGGCCATCGGCGTCGATGCCGGCATCGTAGACCGTCACAATATGGGGGTGCTGGACCGAGGACAGAGCGGTGGCTTCCTTGAGAAGGTGTTTGGTGGCCTCGCCCTGGTCTTCATAGCCACCTTCGGCGAGCACCCGCTTGATGGCAACTTCGCGGTTCAGCTGGGTGTCGAAAGCCTGGTAAACAGCTCCAACACCACCTTGTCCGATTTTGCCTCTTATTTCGTAGCGCTCTTCGCTCATAAATAATTCAAAAGAATTCGGGTGCTAGTTTCGGCAAAATCACCTTCGGTGCAATGATGAATTTCAGCAATCGATGGCAAAGGCGGGCAAAAAAGAGGAAGAAGCGTGAAATACGCGAAGTTTTCCCGCCATCCGCATTTTCCCCGCCCCTGTCATGCAGGGAGAAGTTTCTGTTGCGCACCGGTGGGGGCTGGGGGATAGTCGCGTGATGAGTGACAAAAAAGACAACGATATTCCGGATGCGGACGAGCTGCAGAAGATGCTCAAGGACATGTTCAGCAAGATGGGGATGAGTTCCGCGATGCCGTTTCCCGGATTTGCTCCCGAGCCCCAGGTGCCCGACGAGGAAGACGCGTTTGATGCGCCGATGGAAATGGATCAGGCCGATGCCATTTTTGATTTCAACTACAAACCACGCGACATCAAGGCGCATCTCGACCGCTTTGTCATCCGGCAGGACGAAGCGAAGAAGGCGCTCTCCATTGCCGTTTGTGACCACTACAACCACGCCAAGTACATGCGCGGCCTGGAGCAGGAGCATGGTAAAATCCCTGACGGCATCGAGTATCAAAAACAGAACGTGATCGTGGTCGGCCCCACAGGCGTGGGGAAGACGTATCTGGTGAAGCATATCGCCGAGATGATAGGTGTGCCGTTTGTCAAGGCGGACGCCACCAAGTTTTCGGAAACAGGGTACGTTGGCGGCGATGTTGATGATCTTGTCAGGGAATTGGTGCAGAAAGCGGATGGCGATATCGACCTTGCCGAGTTTGGCATCATCTACATCGATGAAGTGGACAAGCTCGCCAGCGGGGGAGGGAACACCATGGGGCGCGATGTCAGTGGCCGGGGGGTGCAGACTACCTTGCTCAAGCTGATGGAGGAAACGGAGGTGGCCGCTAGAAACCCGAACGATATGAAAAGCCAGATGATGGCGATGATGGATTTTCAGAGTGGACGCGACGCTGGAAAAGACACCATCAATACCCGCCACATCCTGTTTATTGTCAGCGGCGCATTTTCCGGACTCGAAAAGGTCGTCAGGAAACGCCTCCGGTCAGGCCAGATCGGCTTTGGTGCCGATGTGGCAGAACACCCGCTCGATGAAGAGCTGTTCGGCCAGGTCAATACCCAGGATTTCATCGATTTTGGTTTTGAAGCCGAATTCATTGGTCGGCTTCCGGTAAGGGTTGTCTGTGAGAAGTTGGAGGCCAAGGATTTTGTCAATATCATGAAAAATTCGGAAGGCAGCCTGCTGCGGCAATACGAGCGCGAGTTTGCGGCCTATGGGATACAGGCGAAATTCCATGATTCCGCGATACACAGAATTGCCGAACGTGCCGAAAGCGAGAATACCGGTGCCCGCGCCCTGATGACGGTGTGTGAGAGCCTACTGCGTGATTTTAAATTCGAGCTTCCGGGCACCGCAGTGAGTGAGTTGACCATCGATGCCGACCTCATCGATAAACGCAACGAGGTTCTTGCGAAGTACCGTGAACTCGGTAAACGGGTTGACGTTGCCAAAGCCCGTGAGGAAGCCGACCTCTACTGCCGGGAGTTCTATGAGAAACACGCGATCCGTATCAAGTTTACCGATGAGGCGGTGGCGTCCATAGGTGCAGAAGCCGCCGAGTATGCCCGTAGCGTGCTGCAAATCTGCCAGCAGCGTTTCAAAGACTACCAGTTTGGCCTGAAACTCATCCAGAAAAACACCGGTCAGGGTGAATTTGAACTCGGGACAGAGGCTGTGAAAGATGCAGACAAGTTCTTGAGTGAGTCCGTGGTTCAGTCTTATACTGATGCAGCAAACGCTAAAACACCCAAGAAGGAAGAGACCCTATCCGACTCTGGCACAGACCTGAAGCTGGACGTCGATTGACTCCGTTTCCTGTCGTCCGACTCCTTTGGTAAGCGTTCTGCAGCGCACCCATGACATCCCACAATCAGAACCACGCTTCCTCTGCCCGCACAATGACCCACCCGGTAGGGCGGGTGGATGGTCCCGTCTTGTTATACGGGGGGGTTGGCTTGGCTCTGGCTGTCGCGATGCAAGTGCTTGGACTATTTAAAAAGGGGGATGCCCGGCTCGAAAATGCATTGTTAGAACCTGTGTTTCACGGAGTGACCCCCGGTGTTTTATCGATGCCCGTGCTGGTGATGATAGCCGCGGTGTTTTGCTTTGGTATTGCCTTTGCCGTGCTCGATTCTGTGGGGGCATGGCGTCGGGTCGTCCTTGGTGTGACGGCTCTCGTGATTATCCTGGCGATGGTGCCTACCTTTGCGGTCTGGAAGATTTACTTTTCCCCGTTTTTACCGGCGGTGGCCCTGTTCTGGACCTGGTTCTGCACGATGATGTATGTCAATCACCATGTCATGCCGTGTGAGGTTTCAAGTTTTAAGTTTCAAACTCCAAATACCAAGGTTCGTGCTGCTTCGCAGCCTGTTGAGGAAAAGGTTGAGGTGAAACAGGATGAGGAAGAACAGGATGTTGACCCCGATGCGAAGTATAAACCGAAAGTGACGAAAAAACCGAAGGCTGCGCAACGGACAAAACACAAAAAACGGAACGGGAAAAACAAATAGATGGCTAGAGCGGATTACCCACAACCTGTTGTTGAACTGATTGCAGAATTAAAAAAGCTGCCAGGCATTGGCCCCCGCAGCGCCGAGCGGGTGGCTGTCTGGCTGTTGCAGCACCCCAAATCCAATTGCCACGAACTGGCGGCATCGATCGAACAGGCCAAGGAGCAGATAACCTCCTGTGACGTCTGCGGATTTTTCGCCACCGCAGACGGCTGTCCCGTCTGTGACGACCACCATCGCGATGCTCACGAACTCTGCGTGGTCGAACAAGCCACCGATGTTCTGCCCATGGAGCGCTCCGGTGCCTTCAAAGGATACTACCACTGCCTTGGCGGTAAACTGTCGCCTCTCGATAACGTCACTCCCGACGATCTCCGGATCACACCTTTGATCCGACGGGTCGATGCCAATCCGGGTATGGAGGTGATCCTTGCGCTCGGTGCCGATGTCGAAGGGGAAGCCACCTCTAACTACCTCGTTGAAGTCCTTAGCCGTCGAGATTGCTCGGTCTCCCGCATTGCCCAGGGGATCTCCGCCGGCGGTAGCCTCGACCACGCCGATGAACTCACCCTGATGCGCGCCATGCAGGGGAGGCGGGTGGTTGAATAAGGGTTGGGCGACAGGGCGGCAGGGCCACGTGCCATCGCTTAGCTGCCCACCGATACAACAAGATTGACCGCTGAGAGTATCCCGACAACCCACATGACGGGTGAGATTTTTTTAAGGTCCCCACTGAATACCGCAATGGCGATGTAGGAAATAAAACCGACGGTTAGCCCCATGGCGATACTGAAAGTCAGCGGCATCAAAAGCATGGTGAGAAAGGCCGGAACCGCTGTTTGTAGTTCGGTGAAATCAATTTCCCTGATGTTGCGGAACATAAACACCCCCACCATGATGAGGGCGGGTGCAGTCGCAAAGGCGGGTACCGCCCCGATCAGGGGAGAAAGAAACAAGGCTAACAGAAACAGGAAACCCGTCACCATCGAGGCCAGGCCCGTGCGGGCGCCATCGGCGATGCCTGATGCCGACTCGATGTAGGTTGTCGTGGTGCTGGTTCCCAACATCGATCCCACCACGGTTGCCACGGCGTCAGCTTCCAGGATTTTATCGATTTTGCGGATGCTGCCGTCTTCCTCCACATGCCCCGCCTCATACGAACAGGCGACGATGGTGCCTATCGAGTCGAACAAATCGACAAACATAAAGGAGAACACGGCACCGACAAGGCCCCATTGCAGGGCTCCCATGATATCCAGCTGAAATGCCACAGGGACCAGTGAGGGTGGGAGTGATGCCACACCTTCCGGCATCCTGGTTTCGCCGGAAATCACACCGAGGGCCGTGGCAAACGCGATACCTATCAAAATCGAGCCCTTGATCTTACGGATTTCCAGGATGGCGATCAGCACCAGAGCCCCAAGCCCGATGAGAACCGACGTGGTCAGTGGTCCGATCGCTACCAGGGTGGCGGGATTGTCCACAATCAACCCAAGGTTTTTCATCCCGATAAATGAAATAAACAGTCCGATCCCAGCCGCCGCCGCGATGCGCAGACTCAGGGGGATCGCATTCACCACCTTTTCCCGTATGCCGATGATGGTGAGTAAAAAGAACGCCACGCCCGAAACAAAGACCACGCCCAGGGCTGTTTGCCAGCTCACCCCCTGACCCATCACCAGGGTGTAGGTGAAAAACGCATTCAGCCCCATTCCAGGTGCCATCGCAAATGGTGCATTCGCCCACAGCCCCACTAACACCGTGCCAAAAAACGCCGCCAGACAGGTCGCCGTGATCACCGCCCCCCGGTCCATTCCCGCCTCACTCAGGATCATCGGGTTGACTAACAGGATGTAAGCCATGGTCAGAAACGTGGTGATGCCCCCGACCGTCTCGACCCGTAAGCTCGTCCCGTTTTCCCTGAGTTTGAAATAATCTGCGATCATGGCGTGAGGATGATTTAGCAAGGTATGACAGCCAATTCCAACCCCAATAAGCGGCCCCGGCAAGAAATCGCTCTTCATGAGTAGCGCGGGTTTGCAGCCCGCATCCGCCTATCGCGCGAAGCATCAAGCCTACCATGAAAAATCGGAGGCGATCAATAAGGAGGCAAAGCCTGTGGTTACGGCCTGAGGCGGGGCTTTTGTGGAGTGTTGAGGCTTGCCGTCGAGGCACCGCTGGGGCATGCTCGTTCCATGAACTCGGTCACTGACCGCTATATTCCCTGCAGTCCCGACTGGAAACAGAACCTATGACCGACCCGACAACAGATAAAGAGCAAGCACCGCTGAATGCCGCGCCTCCAGCGAAGCCCGGAATCGCATTTTTCAAATTCCTCCTGCTTCTTCTCATCAGCGTCGGGGTGAGCTGGGCGTCCGCGGCGAAACTAGGTATTGGCTGGGTGCCCGGCAGCATCATCGGTGCCTGCATCTTTGGTGTCGGATCCTTCGCCATGGTGAAACTCGCCGGCTCACCCCGCGAAATGGGTTTCACCTTCGGGTTGAAATTCCTCAGTGTCACGGCATACAAGATCCTCAATGTCACCCTCGTCCTATGGTTGGTCAACGACCTGGGATTCACCGAGCCAAGTGCTCTCAGCGTCATTGTCGCATGGGGGTTCTTTATGACGATCACCACCCTGGTGGTCGGCAGTATCACCGATGCCCTGGGGCTGCGGAGAACGCTTATCATCGGTGTGACACTCTGTGTCGTGACGCGGTTTGCCATGGTGCTCACCACCAACAAGCTCCTTGCCCTGGGCTTCGGCCTCTTTCCTTTGGCGGTCGGCGAGGCCTTCTGCACCCCCGTACTGGTGGCCGCGTTACGCAAATACGCAACCCCGCAACAGCGCTCCGTCGCCTTCTCATTATTCTACGCCATCATGAACTTCGGCTTCATGTTCGGCTACTTTGTCTTCGATGGAGTGCGCGGTGCCATGCTCGACCAGGGGCCGCTGGTCGTGCCATTCATCGATGGCGGGCTCAGCCCCTTCCGCGTCCTCCTGTTTGTTAGTCTCGGCGTGGATCTGCTGATGTTCCCGCTCATCCTGCTACTGCGCCCCAACGTGGAAATGACCGCGGACGGACTGGTGGAGGTTCCCGAAAAACACGAGTATCCCAACGCCGGATTCGTTGAAAAAATAGGGCTCACCGTGCGGGACGGAGCCAGGGACACTTGGGCAACCCTCACCAGCCTGGTTACCTCCGACGGCTTTTACCGATTGATTTGCTTTCTCCTGATCATTGGCCTGCTGAAGGTCGTTTTCAATGCCATGGACTACGTCCTGCCGCCGTTCACCGACCGCGAGATCGGCGAAGGTGCAAAAGTCGGCAGGCTCAACGCCGTCAACGGCATCCTCATCCTCATCCTCGCTCCGGCAGTCGGTATGATGACCCGCAATTACGCATCCTACTCGATGGTGATCCTCGGGGGCTTCATCACGGCGCTCTCCTTCGTCTTCATGGCCATGCCGACCTCCGCATTCCAGGGCGCGGCCGACGGTTGGCTCGGCGAGGCCATCGGCCACGGCTACCTCGAGATCACCGGCGCGGTGCATCCCTACTACATCATGATCTTCTTCTGGCAGGTGGTGTTTTCCATCGGCGAGGCCTTTTACTCGCCCCGCGTCTACGAGTATGCCGCATCCATCGCGCCCAAGGGGCAGGAGGCCACCTACTCATCGCTTTCGTACGTGCCTCTTCTGATCGGAAAACTCGTCACGGGCGCAGCCTTTGGCGGACTGCTCGCCAAGTACTGTCCCGAGGATGGCCCCCGCGATCCTGCCACCATGTGGCTGATCATCGGTATCCTCATCCTGGTAGCCCCGATCAGCCTTGTTGTCTTCAAGCGCTACATCCGGGTGAAGGAGGAGGGCCGGGATAATTAGGCGGGTGACAGCTCGGCCTTGGCCTGGGAATGGCTGGCCGGTGAGCGCGGAAATGAGCAAGTATTGAAATTGACGGAGTAGAGGGCGATCCCTAGTTTCTGCGCAAGCTAGAGCTGAAAATGTCAGTTCCCACCTACCATGAAACGACTCGTCAACATCATCCTGCGCACCCGCCGATTTCGATACACGCTGACCATGCTCCTGATAATTGGAGCATTGTTTGCTGTTAGTCAGACCAAAAGCCAGGAAACGGGATCGGCGGGAGACGAGGCTGCGGCTCCTTCCCGTGAAGCGGTGGAAAACGATGGGCAAGCGCCGTCGGTCGCAGCCGTGCCGGCAGGGGATGCGTCGGCCAGCAGCATTCCTGAAGCGGTTCTACAAAGCAAGGCTGAGGCCTATCTGAAGGGGTTGAGCGGTCATATTTCAAGTACCGCGATTGCCATGGATACGGAGCTTCCAGGGGATGTTCTCGGACTGGCCGACCAGGAGAAGGGTTCGGGCAAAGAGAGTTTGCGTGATCAACTGACGGACCCCAAGGCGGCCGGACAGTATATCCACGATTTGCGGATGCGCGGATTTGTGCCTGTGAAATCGATCCGCTGGATCAAACCCGTGGCCGACCAGGCAGCCGCTTCCGACGATGCGGGGGCAAGTGCAAAAAATGCCATGCCCGATGCGGTGCTCTGGGGGATTATCACCGTGGATGACAAGCGGAACCCGGACGTATCCGATTGGCAGCCTCGCAGTAGAGCGGTAAAAGTGCACTTGAATCAAGTAGGCGACGAGGTGTTTATCAGTGAGTTGGCACGCCCCACCGTGCGTGAACTTGGTGGGATACAGATGGTGGAAACATTTATTGCCCGGATGAAGTCGGGGCAGATCGAGCAGGCGTGGGAATCCGGGAGTGCATTGATGAAGGCTGAGCGCAGTGCTGATGAAGTACATGCCGCGATGGAGAAAGCCGGGTTTCTTAAAGAGCAGTCGATCAAATGGGGCGAGGCAACCGACATCGAGGGAGGCTATAAGCAGAACGGCATGCTTGTTGGGGCGGACGGGGAAGAAACACCGTTTTATGTGGCATTGTTAGAAACCGGAGAAGGGCTTGAGATCCTTGATTTCCAGACCACGGATTCGTTTCTGGGCCGGGTCCTGGGAGGGCGTGGCGACACCCTGGACATGGTGGTGGCCGTGATCGCCCTGGCATTGGTGCTGGGGTTTGTTTACATTATAGTTTCCTATGTCAAAGGCCTGTGGGGATCGCCACGGGAGTTGTATATCCTGTTTTTCACCAAACTCACTGAATACAGCGCCTACGGTGCGGCACAGCTTACGTTTATGTTCTACCTGCGTGAGGACGTAGGGCTTGGCGACATAGGTGCAGGCACGTATTACAGTACCTGGTCGACGGTTGTCACCGCCGTCACAATGGTCGTCGGCGCGATATGTGACACCATCGGCGTGAAGAAAACCCTGCTGATAGGCAGCGTGCTTCTTCTGATCAGCAGGGCCGTCATGCCGTTCACCAATGATATCTGGTGGGTGTCCATTCTCGGTTTTATTCCCCTGGGGATCGGTGTCGCCATCACCGGGCCGGTGCTTTCGGTGGGTATCAAGCGTTTTACCACCATCGAGGGCGCCGCACTTGGATTTGGTCTTTTCTACACCCTGATGAACGTCGGCTGGGCCATTGGCGCGAAGATTTTTGATGTCGTCCGTATCAATATGGGTGAGAGAGGAAGTGTCGAATTCCTCGGTGACACCTTGTCGACATGGCAGGTGCTGTTTGGCCTGGGGTTCTTTATTAACCTGCCCGATTTACTGGCTATCCTGTGGATGCGTGATGGTGTGGAAATGACGGAAAAGGGCATCAGGTTTCCCGAAGAAAAAGTCCGCGACAAGGCGGCTGCCGATGCCGGCGGTGCCAGCTCGTTAATGGCGCGCAGCATGGCATCGATCAAGGCCGGGGCTGTGGGGTCGGTGAAAATATTTGGAGAGAATTTCGTGCAGCGTGCCTTCTGGGTGTTTATTTTGCTCATAGGAATCACGGTCTTTGCCCGCCTTACCTTTTTCCATTTCCATATTACCTGGCCGAGTTACGGAATCCGATACTTCGGGCAGGGGTCGTTGGTGGGGAATGTCTTTGGGGTGCTCAACCCGCTGCTGATTGTCTTTTTGGTGCCGGTGATTGCCTATCTCACGCGCAAAGTGCGTTCCTACTGGTTACTGTTGATAGGAACGATTATTTCCGTGGCCTCAGTCGGTATCGTGATGGTTCCGCCGGACGTGTTTGCCTGGCTTACGGATAGTTGGTTAGGGGTCATGGTTTATGATCGTTGGCTTGAGGTGCCGGTTGGAAACAAGGACCCGTATTACATGTCGATGGTGATCTTTGTATTTGTCTTTTCCATAGGAGAGGCCATTTGGTCGCCACGCTTGATGCAGTTCACCGCGGAGATCGCGCCTCCAGGTCGCGAAGGCTCATATATATCATTGGCCTACCTTCCGTACTTTGCATCCAAGTTCATTGTGGGTCCGATGGCCGGTATGCTGTTGACCAATTACGCTCCGGAATTCGGGGTGGATGGTATCTACGGTTACTACCCGGACCACCAGATGATATGGTGGTGGGTTGGTGGCACTGCCGCACTCACCCCGCTGGGCATGCTGGCCTTTAGGAAAATGTACCATATCGCCGAAGTCCGGGCTGAAGAGGCCGCCAAGCTTGTGGCCGATGAAGAAGCCGCAGCGACAGCCCGTGGAGAATAAACGGAGATTTTTAAACGAATCCCGCAGTGGTGCCGATTTGTTAAGGAGGAGCTTGCCTATGCTTGGTCCGTGGCATAGAAAACTCATGCCAGCTGGGTGATGCCTGAGTACTTGCGTAGCTGATATTCTTTCCATGAAGGCTTATTTTATCCGAAGATTTTTGCTCGTTCCCATCACCTTGCTGGGAGTGACTATTATCGTGTTCACCTTGACGCGTTTCATGCCGGGAAGTCCGATGGAGCGGGCCATGCAGCGGGCTACCCAGAGTGACGAGAACACCAAGTCGTCAGCGGACAACCAAAGCAGCGGTGGCCTTAGCGACGAGGACCTGGAAATATTGGAGGAGGAATACGGGTACGACAAACCGATCCCCGTGGCCTACCTGCAATGGCTTGGTTTTTGGCCACGTGAGCGCAGCATCAGTAAATCTGAAATCCGTGAGCAAGAGGAGGATGTCATTGGTACGAAGCTGGTCAAAGATCCAAAAAACGAAACCCTGGTGGTGATCAAGGGCAGTGGGCGCAGGGTGCTGGTGAATAAAAACTCCCCCGAAGAGGCGACCTTCGTCAACAATGGGGAGAAGGTAACCGAGTCGGGGTGGAGTGTCCGTATCGATAGCCCCGAGGACCGGGCCGAACGCTGGGTCCGCAGAAATGACAAACCAATCGAGGAGGCTCCACCGAAGCCCTACCGGGCGGTAGTTTACAAAAAGCGTTTCTCCGGTCTGCTGCAAGGTGACCTTGGACGGTCGTCGACCTATCAGGACAAGGTGTCCGACATGATTCTCGAACGCATTCCCATCGCGGTTTACTTTGGCTTGCTTTCGACGATTATTATCTATTCCGTCTGCATTCCGCTGGGCATCGTGAAGGCGATCAAGCACCGGACCTTTATTGATAACGTGAGTTCTGTGCTGGTATTCGTCGGCTACTCCATCCCCGGGTTTGCGTTGGGCGCCCTGCTGCTCGTCTACCTGGGCGCGCGTATGGGGTGGTTCCCGCTGTTCGGGCTGACCAGTCCCGGTGCGGAGGAGCTCAGCCTCTGGGGGCAGGTCAAGGACCTGGCCCACCACACCGTGCTGCCACTATTATGTTATATCGTCGGTGGCTTCGCCTATACAACGATGATGATGAAAAACAACCTGATGGACAACTTGGCAGCCGATTACGTCCGGACCGCGGTTTCCAAGGGGGTCAGTTTCCGATGGGCGGTTTTCAGGCATGCATTCCGTAACTCGTTCATCCCGATCGCCACCAGTCTCGGGGGGTTGATCACGATGTTTGTTGGCGGAAGTATGCTGGTTGAAACCGTGTTCGATATCCAGGGATTTGGCTTGCTCCAGTTCCAGGCGATTATGGACCGCGATAACTCGGTGATCATGGGGACGCTGTCCATTGCGGCTTTCCTGATGCTTATTGGCAATATCCTCTCGGACATCATCGTCGCGATGATCGATCCACGTATCAAGTTTCACTAGAGTTATTTAAAAACAGGATGTTATTTCGTAAAATTGGATGGCTGCACGTGTTGGCGGGGATCATTTCCGCCTTGGGTGAGGTGTTGTTGTTAAAATTGCCGACACTGCGCTGGCCGTTCGACGTCAGTCGGGAGATGGGTTGGCTGCACATTGGAAACGATGACCATCCGTTTCTTTGGTTCGGTTGGCTCTGCGTGGTGCTTTTGATAGTCAGCGGTGTTTTTCTATTGGTGAGGTTTCCCAAGGACTTTCAGTTCACACCGATCACGCAGAGGCGGATTGATCGTTTCAGGTCGATCAAGCGTGGTTACCGCGCCTTTATCATCGTTGGCATACTCGCGTTCATCGCATCACTCGACCACCTGATCGTCGGCAACGAGCCACTGTTGATGAAATACGAGGGGAAGTATTATTCTCCGGCTCTGCAACGATACTACCAAACAACGGACGCGGGAGACCACATCATGTTCAAAGGCAAGAACTTTGGGCTGAAAGGCGATGCTGCCGAGTCGCAACCTGATTACCGGTTACTCAAGAAATCCTTCGAGGAAGAGAATTCCGACAACTGGATCCTCATGCCGCTAGTGCCGTATGCCCCGACACAGGATACGGTGACGGTGCCCACCACCGAGCTGGAGTTGCGTGACGACGATTTGCTTTACCATCCGAATTCCACCGAACCGTTTTCAGGTCTCGCTGCGAAAGTTTACGATGTCAACGACCCCGGCAGGATGCATCTCCGCTACCGCTACCGTGATGGTCTTCGCGAAGGTGCCGCCGACGGTTGGGATGAAGGCCGGGTGAGGGTTTACGGCGCACAGTACAGCCAGGGAGTGCTGGTTTCAGAAAATTGGCAAGGCGAAGGCAGCAAGGAACAATTCCTCCTTCGAGACAGCACCCCGCTCAGTGTGATCTACTACGCGCCATCACCTCCGAGTTTTGGCATGAAACATATTTTGGGCACAACACCGCAGGGGTACGATGTGCTGGCCTATCTCTTTGGAGGTTTGCAGGTGAACTTCAAGGCGGCCATGTTCTACATTCCAGCGATCTATTCGATTGGTATTTCCATTGGTTTGCTGATGGGATTCTTCGGTGGAGTGTTTGATCTCGTCGTACAGCGCCTCATTGAAATTTTCTCTAACATTCCTTTCTTGTTTGTGATCATCATCGTCAGTTCTTCGGTGCCGATCACGATCAAGGAGAAGTCGGGGCTTGGTGTCATCCTATTGATTTTGATTGTCTTCGGATGGATGGGCATGACCTACCTGATGAGAACGGCAGCACTGAAGGAAAAGGCGCGCGACTACGTGGCCGCCAGTCGGGTGATTGGCTGTAGCACCCCGCGGATCATTTTTAAACACATTCTCCCGAATGCGGTGGCCATCCTGGTGACCCTCGTGCCGTTTTCGGTGTCCGGACTGATCATGGGATTGACCTCGCTTGACTACCTTGGATTCGGACTGCCACCGAAATACGCCACCTGGGGAACCCTGCTGAAGGATGGGCTCGGAAACCTGTCTGCACCATGGCTGGTTAGTTCAGCATTCCTCTGCCTGGTTTCCCTGCTGATCCTCGTCACCTTCATCGGTGAAGCGGTCAGGGAAGCCTTTGATCCTAAAAAATTCACCTTCTACAAGTAATGAACCGGCATCTCAAATTAATCTCCAGCAGTTTGATCGCAGGTGTGATTGCCTTCGGGCTCTCAGGTTGTGAGGAAAAGGAAGAGCAGTTCGAGCGCAGCCTGGGTCTCGATGCGTTTATTCCCAAGTACAATAATTATATCAAGGGCTGGCTGGCTGAGGAAAAGGCAAACCACAAGAAGATCATCGAAAAAGCCCGGGAGCAGCTGGTGTCGGCGTCCGGGAAAAAAAAGACAGCTCTACAGGACACCATCGAGGAAAATGAACGGGCTATCGAGCGGATCGAGTTTCGCGAATCCCTGGGCGATTACTTCGCTAAAAAAGAAGAGTCGGACATTCCAAAGGACCTGGTTTGGGAGGATGGTGCGAATGAACCGGAAATCGGGGATCCCAGAGCTATCAAAGGCGGGATCTTGAATTTCTACATGCTGGATTTTCCACCGACGGTGCGCCCGTTCGGCAAAGAGGCAAACAACAGCTTTCGCGGTAGGATTTACGATGAACTTGAAATAGGCTTGGTAGGCATGCACCCGCTGACCAATAAGATCATCCCTGGTGTGGCGCGCAGATGGGCTGTGAGCAAAGGGGGGGAGACGGTGTATTATGAGTTGGACCCGGACGCAAAATACAATGACGGCGTTGCCGTGACCGCCCGCGATTTTCATACTTTCGTCTACATCAGGGTTTCAGACAATGTTTCCGACCCCTACATGAAACAATACTTCAGGGCGCAGATTGCGCAAGTGGCGACCTACGGAAACAAGTATGTCTCGGTGACCCTGCCTGAGTCACAGCCATTGATGCCTTATTTCGCCGCATTGACCCCGGCTGCATCGCATTTCTATAAAGATTATGCGGCGGATTATGTCGATTACTACCAGTGGAAGGTTGCGCCGACAACCGCGGCCTATTATGTGAAGGACAATGATATTAAAAAAGGTGTTTCGATTACCCTCACAAGAGACAAGGACTGGTGGGCCCAGAAAAAGAAATACTACCGTTACCGTTTTAATCCCGACAAGATAGTCTACACCACCATCCGGGACGACTCAAAAGCCTTTGAACTTTTCAGGGCGGGGCAGCTCGATGCTTATTATCTGACCCGCCCCGACCTCTGGTATGAGAAGACGGAGATCAAACCGGTGTACAACGGCTACATCGAGCGCTACAAATTCTATACCCAGTATCCACGTGTGCCCCGCGGCGCTTATCTCAATGTCATGCGCCCCATGCTTGAGGACGTCAACACACGCCGTGGAATTGCTCACGCCCTGAACTGGCAGAAGGTCATCGATGTCATTTTCCGTGGCGACTTTTCCCGCCTCCAGCAACTCAGCCAAGGGTTTGGGGAATACACCAATCCACATGTGAAAGCGCGTGATTTCTCGCCTGCCACCGCCCGTGAGTTTTTTGCCAAGGCTGGTTACACCGAGGAAGGGCCCGATGGGATATTGCGCAAACCCTCCGGCACTCCCCTGGCCATCAATATCAGCTACCCGCGGACAGCCTACTACCCGATGGTCGTGGCGATTCTCAAAGAGGAGGCCAAGAAAGCCGGTATGGAACTCAGGGCTGATGGACAGGAATCAACCGTCTTCTACAAGACGGTGATGAAAAAGGAACACGACATGGTCATATGGGGGTGGGGGGCAACGCCTCCGTTTCCTCGTTACTATCAGTTTTTCCACTCGAGTAATGCAGTCGATGCTGAAGGTAAGCCCAAGCAGCAAACCAACAATATCAATAGCTATGCCGACCCGAAAATGGACAAGCTCGTTACCGGATTGCGTAATGCCCGCACCACAGAGAAGGTGAGGGAATACAGTTGGGAGATACAACAAATTGTGCACGATGAAGCGCTTTTCTCACCGGCTTGGATGACCGATTATGTCAGGATCGGCTCGTGGCGTTGGCTTCGGTGGCCGGATACCAAGGACACGCCCTTTAACGTGCCCGTCATTTACGAACCCCTGGAGAGCCATGTGTTGTGGATCGATGAGGATATGAAAGAGGAAACCCTCAAGGCGATGCGTAGTGGCCACAAATTCCCCGAGGTGCAAAAAGTGATCGATGTCTTCAAGGACGGTGTCGAACCGGTCCAGCCTGTTAGCCCGGAAAAGCCGGCCCCCCCGGATTCAAGGACAACAGAACCGGAGAAGCCGGGTATCGAGATCCCCAAGCCCGATCCGGGTGAGAACAGCGAGGTGCCGACCAGATACCCTAACACAACTGAAGAGGAAGGAGATCCTAGTGAGCGATAATCTTCTTGAAGTCAAAGACCTGATCACCGCCTTCCGGATGGAAAACGGCGAGTGGTTGCGTGCCGTCGATGGTGTTTCCTTCCGGGTGCCCAAGGGTAAGACCGTCGGTGTTGTCGGCGAGTCAGGTTGCGGCAAGAGTGTCACCGCGATGTCGATCGTAAGCTTGTTACCCAAACCCATGGGGCATATCCTCGAAGGCCAGATCATTTTTAAAGGTGAGGATCTTTGCCAGGCCAGTGATGACCGGATGCACGAAGTGCGTGGGGGGGAGATCGGGGTGATTTTCCAGGAGCCGATGACGGCTCTGAACCCATGCCACAGAATCGGCAAGCAAATCTCCGAGTCGCTGGTTCTCCATCGGGGTATGAGTAAACGTGAAGCCTTGAAGGAATCCGTGGAGTTACTCGACAAGGTGGGGATTCCCGCTCCTGAACGCAGGGTGATGGAATATCCGCACCAGCTGTCCGGTGGTATGCGTCAGCGTGTTGTGATTGCCATCGCCCTGGCATGCAAACCGGATCTGCTTATCGCTGACGAGCCGACGACGGCACTCGATGTCACGGTCCAATCGCAGATTCTTGAACTGATGGAGGACCTTCAGAATGAAATGGGGATGTCAACCATCCTGATTACCCACGACCTGGGTGTGATCGCCGGTCACTGTGATGAGGTGGTTGTAATGTATGCCGGACGCGTGGTCGAACGCGCTCCGGTCAAGGAACTCTACGCCTCGCCCCGGCATGCCTACACCAAAGGCCTGCTCAATGCGATCCCTACGCTGGCCACAGCCCGCAAGTCAAAGCTCAACACCATCGAAGGCCAGGTCGCCTCCATCAAGGATTTTGTCCCGGGATGCCGATTCTGCCAACGCATGGAAAGAACCGGTGATACCTTGAAAAACAGGGCTCCCTTTGTGGAAATCTCCAAAGACCACTGGGTCGAAGCATGCCCCAAGTGCGTCGACCTGCAACCCCAAGCTTCAGTCTAACCCACGATGTCCGATCCCATCCTAGAAATTCGCGATTTGAAAATGCATTTTCCTGTGAAAGGTGGTGTACTCTCGCGCCAGGTTGCTGCCGTCAAAGCCGTTGACGGGGTTTCTCTAACCATCAACCAGGGGGAGACCCTCGGGCTGGTGGGTGAGTCAGGCTGCGGTAAATCAACGTTGGGGAAATGTATTGTCCGGCTCACCAATCCGACGGCTGGCTCGATTGTATTTCAAGGCGTGCCGATCACCCACCTCTCACAATCGCAGCTACGTCCCATCCGTAAAAACATGCAGATGGTTTTCCAGGACCCCGCAGAGTCCTTGAACTCGAGGATGTCGGTAGGTCAGATTATAGCCGAGCCGTTAGAGGTGCAAGGCATTGGTACCAAGGCGACACGCCGGGATATGGTCGAGCAGCTGCTGGAACGCGTTGGGATGCCCAAAACCGCAGCGCAGCGGTTTTCGTTTGAGTTTTCAGGTGGTCAGCGCCAACGCATCGGTATCGCCCGCGCACTGGCACTGAACCCCGAGATGATTGTGCTCGATGAACCGGTATCCGCGCTTGATGTCTCTGTCCAAAGCCAGGTGCTTAATCTGCTGCTCGATCTTCAGGAGGAGTTCAACCTTGCCTATCTCTTTATTGCGCATGACCTGGCGGTGGTGAAACACATCTCAGATCGCGTTGCCGTGATGTATCTTGGGAAGATCGTCGAGCTTGCCGATGCCGATGACATTTACAAAAACCCCAGACACGCCTACACCAAGGCGCTGATCTCCGCCATCCCGGAGCCGGATCCCACGGCAGCTAAAGACCGTGTGCATCTTGAAGGTGAGATTCCCTCGCCGATCAATCCGCCTGCAGGGAGCGCCTTCGGCCATCGGATCAACCACCCGTTATATGAGTCGACCATCGGTATGGACATGTCTCTCGTAGAGATTGAAAAAAACCACTGGGTAGCGGCTGATCCCTGCTGTATCAGCGAGCATGATTTCGAGAAGGCCAGGGGGCTGTTATAGTGGGTGTGTTAGAGGATTTCTTCGATCGGGATCTTGCCATTGGTCGCCACGATCGACCAGGCATCAGTGATTCCTGGGATTTCCGTAAGGTCGGTTTTGCCTCCGGCTGCTTCTAGCAGAAGTTGGCCGGCGGCGATGTCCCAAAGCGAAATCCTCGACTCAACATAGGCATCCAGTCGGCCCGAGGCAATGTAGGCCATGCCAAGGGCCGCCGATCCCATCATCCGCATTTTCCGTGCCCGCAGTGAGGCTTTCCGGAAACGTTCAAGCCCTGTGGCCAATGAGGCCTCGTCCTTGCCACACCCGACAAATAACGCTGATTCCTCCAGCCTGGTGCGTGCACTGACAGAAATAGGCTTCCCGTTCAGCAGGGCGGGGCCACCTTTTTTGACCTCCCAGAGATCATCCATACTCGGGTCGTAGATCACGCCCACAATGAGTTCGCCGGCGTGGCGGAGGGCGATCGAGACACAGTAGTGGGGGATACCGTAGAAAAAGTTCACGGTACCGTCGATGGGATCAACAATCCACTGGTACTCGCTATCCTGGTTGCCGGCCACCCCCTCTTCGCCGTAGATCGCGTGGTCGGGGAATTCCCCGAGCAGCACGCGGGTGATCAGATCCTGGCTTTCGCGGTCGAGCGCGAGCTTGATATCGTGGTGTTTTGCTTCGTCCACGTCGAGCGGTTTACCAAAGTGCTCCTTTAGGAACGCCCCCGCCTGGCATGCTGCCTGCTTCGCTACTTCAAGATGATTCATGGCCTGGGTTTTACAGGAGTTTGACGGAATTGCCACTATGAAAAATGATGCCGGAAAGCCAAATTAGTATGCACTTTGTGTTTGCAACGCTTTTTGGCCATGGATATGGTTCCAAAATACTGAAGTTACATAAAGTATGCACCGTCCCCCCATTACCAATGAAACAATGTTTGAACTACTGGGCAAAGATGTGCCAAGCAGCGTCACCAAGCTGGTAGCATTGTGAGCGAACTATGAAAAATGAACCAGCCATTCCCATCCAAACCCCGACGGCCAAAAAACTCACCAGGCTTTGCTTTGGTTGCGACGGTTTCGGTGATGGTGCTGCTTCTATTGATTGCAGTGGGTTTTATGTCTCTGGCTGCGATAGAAATCAGGCAGGCAAACCATGCCGGCCACCAAGAAGAGGCACGTGCCAATGCGCGGATGGCACTGATGCTGGCGATCGGGGAGTTGCAAAAACACGCCGGGCCAGACCAAAGGGTCACAGCACGGGCCGCTATTCTGGAAAACCCATCAGGTGGAACGCCTTTGGCTAACAGGAACTGGCTCGGGATTTGGAAAACAACCTATCAAACGAGTGGCAAAGAGTGGCCGTTGATCGGCAAAGCTCCATCGGGTGGCAGCGGGACACCTTACCCTAACGAAGGAATTTACTCCGACCTGCGTGAAAGCGTGGGTCACCTCCAGAACAAGGGTTGGCGCGATGAGTTGCTTCAAGGGTGGCTTGTCAGTAGCTCGTCCCAGGCGGCAAACCCAGCTTCGGCGTTGAGCCTCTCCGATCCCAACGTGCTTGAAATCCTTGGCCGGGGAACACTCGGTGACGATGTTACTGCGTCCGATTACCTGGGGAACCGCGTCCTGGTGGAAAAAGTGGAAGTCGCAAGCGATAGCGGGCTGGCTGCCACAGGGGCATACGGCTGGTATGTTTCTGATAATAACCAGAAGGCGTCCATCGCACTGCTCCCGGACAGAACGGTCGATGCGGATATTCCGTTTCTTGCAAGCCAGACGGACAACCCGGCAGGGGTGAAAACCTCATCAGGAGCCACACCATACACAAATTATTTGGAGAGCGGCAGGGCTCGGTTCGGAAAAGTGGCAAGCTACAAGACGGCGGCCATGACGGCATCCACGGCATCCCAACGCGAGGCATTGGCCAGGGCGTTCGGCTCGCATTTTCACCACTTGACAACCGATGGAGCAGGCTTGTTTGTGGATACCGCATTAGGTGGTTTGAAAAAGGATCTCACCCCGCTGTTATTCGGTGATCCCCAGCAAGCATCCATCACCATGGCATCGCCTGGGGCATCGGTCGCGTCACATGCCTTTTCAAGTGATTATCCCATCATACCAGGACGCTACCACGGTGTGCTCGGGCCATCGTTCGGAGGACTTCGTTATTGGGGGCGGATGAAAGAACTTAGCGGGCTATCAGATGGTTCTATCACTGCCCAGACGAAACATAGCGGTAGTGACTCCACCAGATTCCCTCCAACCACTAACTGGCCACACAACGTATCCGATGGAGTGACTTTCGATGGTGGTGAGTGGGCATCAAAGGCTCCTAAGATTCATCCGGTGATGACGGATTGTCGTTGGCATTATTACTTCAGTCACACCGATGACAGCGCGAAACAGTCCTTTAAGACACACATCATCCCACGTGTTTGTTTGTGGAACCCGTACAATGTGGAGATGAAAACGGAGCCATTGGTGGTGCTTATGGCCAACCCTTACTGGCGATATACCAATGCATTTCACTTCTATTTCAATGACAGTGAAGCTCTACGTATGAAACAGATGTTTCCGGCTTCGGGGCAGGCCATTGATCGATGGGGTGCTGATGGGCGGTATAAAATACGTGCTCGCGGGTCAGCGTCCGGGGGGGCGGAGGGCTTGTTTCCAGACAGTCGTTATTTAGGGTTTTTGCTGGAGGCGACAAGCTTTGCCGCCGGTGAATGTCTGGTGTTTTCCCCCAGTATTCGCGCAGCTGATGAATCTGCACAGGGGGTGTCGATCCAACGGTATCATAAGAACAACGTCGCAGCGAACGTCCTTAGCGCGCGTGCGCCACAGGGTGAAGACCACTTTTTCCACGACTACGAAACGCAGTGGATCGAACTACAAACTGAAAACGCATCGGGGAACAACTCGTGGCTCACCGTTCCTTATGCCACATTCCGCGAAATGCGGTTGGGCGAGATTTATGAATACGAATCCTCTGCAGTGTTCCACGATAGTTTTCCGTTTGTCTTAAAAGCAGTCAATGGCTCTGCGGCCGTTTCGACAGAGACAATGACTTCTAGCAGCGCTTCTTCATTTCCCACCTTGCAACTGATCAACCATGGTAACGGTGGTGCCAGCACATACGACTTTTGGCAGTATTGGCTGGGGACAAGTGTCTCTGCTTCCAATGGACAGTTCGGAGATCTGACGACTTTCCAGGAAACTCCCCGTAAAGATGCCCCGGGGCTTCATCAGATTGGCACGAAGTTGCTGTGGCTTGATGAGTCATCGACAGAGGCCAACAATCCACCCATTCGGGTGAAACGGTGGAGCCACGACCAGCTCGCCTACAATCCGGTTCCTGTTGCCCATTGGAATGTCAGGCCGGGATTGGCTACCCGTTCACCCGCTTCGCCGGTTTCCAAAGAATGGTATGTGACGACATCGGGAGCATGGATGTTGCAATTTGCCCCGTATTCGCCACAAGACTCCAATGATTTGCCGTCCACGAACAGATCAGGTTACTTCGTCAAGTCTCCACTCGGTGCGGCCCTTCAATTCTCAACGGCATCCCAGGCGGCTATGTTTGATCTTCCTGATGCCAGGTATGGGGCGCTCTCACTGGGCTCATTGCGCCATGCCCAGTTAAGCCCCTATTCATGGCACCCCAGCTATTTGGTAGGGCACTCACTGGCTGATATCCACGCGCCCTTTGAAACCAGCGCCCATCTCTCTCAGAGCGGATCATACTCAGGTAGTGAAAAATCAAGATGGGACGAGGCGATCAGCGGGACCAATCCCTACAGTCTCGACTATGGCCCGCGGACATGGGACCTCGACTCAACCGGGCTGTTGCAAACAGGCAGCCTGGGCATTACCAAGAATGTCGACGGGACTTCACTGAGCTCCAGGGATGAAGTCCTGGCCTACGATATTGCTTACGAGGTGAACCAGAACCTTTGGGACCAGTATTTCTTTTCCGGTATTCCACTGAGCTCAGATGGAATGTCTTTCAACTGGGATCCGGGCAATGGCGACCCACTCTGGAATGAACGCCATCAGTTCAATAGCATGGCAAAGGTGAACGGCAAGGATGTCGTGTCCAAGTTAAACAACGGCTCAGGAAACTCGGCGTTAAGTTTCGGCTTCTGGCACAACGCTTACCTGCTGAAAAACAAAGGTGCCTTCAACGTGAACTCAACCTCGGTCGAAGCCTGGACGGCATTTTTGTCAGGATTACAGGGGCTGGAAAGGCCGACCCATTCCGGGACGGCCGGGGGAGGGACGGATAGCGTGTTTTCCCGCATCCGGAAACCATTCGACGCTGCTAAAACGGGATCTGCCGGAACCGACAATGCAGGGGGCTGGTCGGGTGGACGTGAACTCACAGAGGATGAGGTCCGGTCGCTCGCCGAGGAGGTGGTGAAGGAGGTCAAGGAAAGGGGGCCATTTATTTCCCTGGCTGACTTTGTGAACAGAAGACTTGCCCCGAAATCGAACCCCGCCAGCATGCGGGGTGTTCTGGAAGCTGCCATTCTACACACAGGATTGAACAGCAGTTTTGAACAGGCACCCTACCTGACCACCACCAACAACTCAAATGACAACAATGTGCCTGAATGGGTAGTTGACCTGGATAAGCAGCCGAAAGCCAAGTCATGGGGTATCCCCGGGTATCTGACCCAGGGGGATTTACTCGAGCCATTGGCTTCGTCAATGACGGTAAGAGGGGATAGTTTCTTGGTGCGCGCCTACGGTGAATCACGTAACGCCAATGGCGACATCGTTGCCAAGGCCTATATCGAGGCCGTGGTGGAACGCACCCCGGATTTCGTCAATCCCGCAAGTATTGACGACACCTCATCCGGTGCCCATGGCAACAATCCGATTGATCCGGTACACGTCATTGACCGGGTTAACGGGGGTGTGTCGGAGGGGAACCTCACCGAGGCCAATAAACGCTATGGACGAAAATTTGTGATCAAGTCCTTCCGCTGGTTGGCCAATGATGAAGTTTGACCCTGTATCGATGCATCCTGTATGAATACGATAGATCCCAGGGGCAAATCCAGATCCAGATCTTCCCATGTTACCAAACCCATTGATGAACTCTTGTATGTTGCCTGGTAAAACACCTCGAAAAACACCGCTTACCCGATTGATGACAGGGGGGCTCAGCGTGGTGATATGTCTGCTGCCGGATCTCTTGGCTGCCCAGGATACGCCTAAAAAAGAAGTGCCGGACGGTGCTGCCGCCCACATGTCAGTGGTCGCCTTGGGGCCAATTCCCCAGAGACGTTATAAAATGCCCGACGATGATGACCTGGAGGATATCAAGTCAGGCGAAGATGGGGGAGCACCCGTTGGTTCGAGTGGTGGCGGTTCCGATCCTGCCACTGCTGGCAATCAAGGCAAGGGCGCTCGCCCCGCCCGTGACCCCGGAGCAGGGGACATCCCCATCCTCTTACCCCCCATGGCTGGAGCCGTACCACCATCGACGCTTTATTACAAACTTCCCAAAGCTCCCCCTAACGGAAACCCATGGGGCCGTATACGTGTCGGTTTTAACAATGCGACTTCAGTAACCAAGGTTCATGCCGGTGTGCCATTGGATCTTCATTCTATTGATCGGGCAAAAAACAGCGCTTACCGCAGCTACCTCAAACTGCCGCCCCTGGAACCATGGTCGCAAGTGGTTGTGTTTCTCACGCCTTCGAGAAAGGGTAAAACTCCATGGAAATCTGAACCGACCTTCAGTGTGCTGAACCTGCGTTCCCAGGCATTGTTGGATAAAAATGTGTTGGTTAGAAATTTCTCCAACGAACCCGTCGCTTTTATTATCGACGACAACCAGCCGGTTACACTGAATTCTGGGCAGAGGAAAAGCTTTGTGATTGCTAAAAAAGACGGCTTCCATCGCGTCGCAGCGATTCAGGTGCAGGGCAAGGTGCCGGTTTTGAACACCTCGCTCCGCTTTCCAACCGGTACGCTCACTGTCATGGCATTCTACAACGCCGAGCCGCAAACAAACGGCGGCAAGACTGTAGGAGCCTTCAGAACGACCCTTGATAAAATTTCCCCCGAGGAATTACGCAAGAAGATGACCGACCTGAAGCCTTAGGGTGAGACAAGTCCAGATGCGTGCTAAAAGGTGATTTGTTGAGAGGGACCATCGGCACACGACTGATTGTGAATAACTTAGTGTCTTTTTTGCTGGCACACAAGTAGAGAAAGGGTGAGGATGGGTTAAATCAGATGATAGCACCCATCTCGGTTTATTACGGAATTGTCATCACGAAACCATGGTGACGGCGGTTCTTACGTCACACATTCCAACCAGCCAGCACTGCAGGCAGTGCCTTCTAACAAACAGTAACAATTGACAAACCATGAAAAAAACAATTATCCCAATCTTCTTTTTATCAACGACCTGCACGTATGCTGCAACCGTGGTGAGCTTTGTGTTCGATACTAGTGCCAACTCTATCAACGGTAACGAAGTTCTTGCGGACGCTCATAAAGCTGCGATTGATGGGCAAACGACTGCCACTGCATTTAGCTTAAACGATATAGTCTCTGGGCTGATCCTAACCATTACTCCTTCACAAAGCGACATTAGCTATACGAATACTGGCCTGGGTGTTACTTCTGGGGGGACTCTTGCTGATGCAGGTGACGCACTAACATTTAGTTTCAACAAAGCGGTCTCCCTGGATTTTCTTGATGTAGGAGGTTTCACCGGATCCGGACAAGCTGGTGAAGATGCTGTATCAATCAGCTATTCAAATGGGAATGCGACGATAAATCTGGTCGGTGGAGACTTCGACAATAACACAAGCGATACCATCGCTTTTTCCTCTGGAAATACGTTAGCAGCCAATGAGTCATTTACGATCAGTCGTACCGACGGGTCATTTTCCATTGAAGGATTTAATGTTACAGCTGTGCCCGAACCCACCTCCAGCGCGCTTTTCGGACTAGGAGGTCTCGCCCTGCTCCTGCGTCGCAGGAAGTAATGGCAGGTGGACTGGATAGCGGTAAAACTTCAAGCCCGCTCCTTTCACTGGGAGCGGGCTTTTTCTTTCGGAGTGCGGAGATGCATTCTCCGCTTTGGATTTTGCCTGGCGTGTGGGTTTCTCCTTGTTCCGTCTGGCCCCCTGCAACGCCCACTTCCCGATTACCGGAGTTTGTTTCGGCGAGGTTGTCACGCAGTTCATCACCACAACGCACAGCAGCGCCGCATAGAGTATCCAAAGCGGAGAATGCATCTCCGCACTCCACAGGGGAGAGTCCTCGCCTCCTCAAGTTCACGCTGTTGCCAACATCGATGAATCATGTAGCTGCGGGGTGGCCACAAAAAAACCCCGACCGCGGTTTTCGCAGTCGGGGTTGATAAATATTGATCAGGTCAGAGTACTAGCCCTTTTTAGTGGTTTTACGCTTGGTGGTTTTCTTCTTGGCCTTTTTAGCTGGCTTCTTAGCGGCCTTTTTCTTGGCTACTTTTTTCTTGGTTGCTGGCTTTTTAGTGGTTTTTTTCTTGGCTGCTTTCTTAGCCTTCTTGGCGACCTTTTTCTTGGCAACCTTCTTGGCTTTTTTAGCAACTTTTTTCTTAGCCTTTTTAGCTACCTTTTTCTTGGCGGCTTTTTTAGCGGGCTTTTTAGCGGCCTTTTTCTTGGCTACTTTTTTCTTCGTTGCTGCTTTCTTAGTAGCCGTTTTCTTGGCTGCTGGTTTGCGAACAGCTTTTTTCTTCGCTGTTGGCTTCTTAGTAACACGCTTCACTGTGGCCTTTTTGGCTTTGCGTGGAGCGGTTTTCTTTTTAGCGGTCTTTTTTTTGGCTGCCATAATGTAGTGTTATGTTAGGTCTGTTTGTTTGGGGTGGTGGAATCCGGTTGCCCTTCGGTTGTTTGCTGTTAGGCGGCCCGGATTATGTTTGTTAGAGATGTTTGCGTGACGTGTTCCTGGCCAGGCCAAGTGGTGTTTTCGCAAACGTATCCTCTACTTAAAGTAGAGCATGCCCTAACGGTTATAATTGGTCAAGTCAGGAATTAAACTTTTCAAAACTATTTTTTGAATCGATAAATTGATTATTCTTCAGCATGACCGGGCCCGGATGTATCTCCTGCGCGTTTGTTAGGCTTGTCGGGGGTATTGGGCCGTTTGAAATCAGGCGCGATTTTTTGGATCGTCTGCCAGAATTTTTCATCCGAGGGGTGGCCGTTGAATAAAATTTTACCTTCGGCGGAAACAATCACCATAGTGGGGATGTCTGTGATGCGCAGGATGCCGGCGAGTGATTTCTTGTTAGAGTCAGACAGCCAAACGCACTGTGCTTTGGCAGCGTCTTCCTTACGGATGCTTTCGGCATCCTCGAGGATGTTTGGATACTGTCCCACCAGGACGGAGAGTACGGCGATGTTCTGGTCTTTACACGATTGGGTGGTCAGAACGAAGTCCGGTAGGTTGACTTGTACTTCCTGGCTCATGGGGGACCAGAAGTGGATGACGGTGGCTTTGTGTCCCTTCATGAGTTCGCCAAGGGTGCTGGGCTTGCCGCCATCCTGGGCTTGCATCATCCGAGTGGGGTCGAGGGTCACGGACTGCATCGCCTCCTCGAGTCTGAGTTGATCGATATGGGGTGCAAACGCCTGAGCCTGGCGTGGGCTGAGCCAAAACGCCTCGGTGATGTGCTTTTTAAAACCGGCTTTATCTCCCTTTTCCAAGGCGGCGAGTGCCTGGGTGTAATGGACGACGGCCTGCCAGTCTTCCTTGACGGAGAAGACTTCTGAGCTATCCGGATCGAAGGCATCCTTTTTTTCGGTGAACTCGGGAGCCATGGCGGCGAGGCCCGGGGTATCACGTCGATCAATGAGGTGGAGGAAGCGGGCTTCTAGCAGAACCTGCGGATGGATGCCCGCTTTGCCTGCTTGTTCGAGGGCGGCATCAAACCCGTCTTCGCCCATACTCGCGAAAAGTTTTTCCATTGCTGCTTCCTTGGGATCGGCGGGAAGGCTTGGTTGTTCGGACGCCCCGGGTAGTTCTGGTGAAACGGGAGCGGGTGTTTCTTGTGCAACGGCGAGCGTGCAGGTCAGGAGGAGTAGGATGGGTTTCATGGGTGAAGTATTAAACCTTAAATTCCAAATACCAAGTTACAAAATGCCAAGTGATAGTCCGCGTGCGGAGGCCTTTGGTATCCAACAGGGAAACAGGGGGTAAGAAGTAAGGGCGGGCTAATGCCCGCCCTTGGAAATTGGTAGTTGGAGTTTGGTATTTGAATATTATCTTCCGGGGATGGTAAGTTGCTGACCGGTGCGGATGTCTGTGGTGGTCAGGCCGTTGGCTGCCTGGATGGCTTCAATGGTGGTGCCGTATTTGCGGGCGAGGCCCCATAAGCTGTCGCCGGCGACAACGGTGTGGCTTGTGCCGCCCATCGCGGCAGCTCCAGGGTTGGGGGTGGATGGCGGCTCAGGTGAACTGGAGGCAGCGGGTTGGGTGACTCCCGGGAGAGGTTGATAGGGGGCGGTTCCATCCGCTGCGGGTGTGTAAGCACCGGTTTCACCTCCTGCCTGGGGAACCCCGTAAGGATTGGTAGCGGCGGCAGATGAAGGGTCATACGGATTGGCCGAGGCATCGGCACCTTTGTTCTTTTTCCACTCACGATATTCGGGGTCGAGTGAGCATGAAGTGAAGACGATGGATGCAAGGCAGGCGGTGGTAAGCGGGATGATCGTGGTTGTTTTCATGATGGATCGTATGGTTGGGGGGGGCGGTTGGCGATGGTGACTGCTGATTATTTAGCACTTAAATGTGATTTGTAAAATGGAAGTTGTTAAGAAAACGAAAATTTTCATGGGATACTTTCGTTGTTTCCTTGAAAGATTGGGCTGGCGGTACCGGACAGCTTCGTTAGTCTGTCAGCACTATGGGATTTGCAGGTGGCCTTACGTTGATACCGATGCTGGTGCTGTTGGTGGCATTTATTTTTGGCAGCGTATTAGCCAGAAGGGGGGAGAAGAGTTGGCGAACCATGCTGATGCTAGCGGGATCAATGACTCAGGCGGCGGGTATTGTGGCTTATATCGTGGGCATGGTGGTTATGTTCAGCAGCTTATCGGGCAGCTCGGGGAGTGCGGGCGGTATGAGCGATACCATGAGCATCATGATGGTTGTCGTGGCGATCTCCGGTTTGCTGGTCCTGGCAGGGATGGTGTGTTTCGCGATCGGATTTGTCGCCTACTGTGCCCGGGCTGGGGCAGCGGGAAAGCGTGCGGAGGAATTGGAGGAAATGTTAGGACATCTGCAACAGCGCGTTGCCGAGCAAGACCGGATTTAGCTGCCAGGATTGCTGCCAAGACGGTAAAAATCATTTACGGTAGTCTCGGTGTGTGCAGAGAATTCCTCCAGGCTCTCGCCGCGGGCCTCGGCGATGGCTTGGGCGGTGAAGCGGGTATAGGCGGGTTCATTGCGGTGGCCGCGATGTGGAACTGGCGCAAGATAGGGCGAGTCCGTCTCCACCATCAATGATCCGGCAGGGCATCGGGTTGCCGTGTCAATGACGGTGGCTGCATTTTTAAATGTCGCGATACCGGTAAACGAGATCAGCCCGCCGAGTGCAAGGATCGGTTCTGCTGCTTCCATGGAAAACGGGAAACAGTGAAACACGGCGCGGACTTGATGGGCGTGTTGTTTGTAGATGCTGATCGCATCCTGCAGCGATGCATCACCTGTGCGGTCGCGGGTGTGGATGACGATGTTTTTTCCCAGCTTGTCTGCCAGTTGAAAATGCTGGTCGAGGAATGCTCTCTGGCGCGCGTGATAATCTGCATCGATCCAGCCTTCCGGTGCCGGATGAAAATAATCAAGCCCGGTTTCACCGATGGCGACGCAACGTGGGTGGCGGGCGTATGTTTCCAGCTCCGGCAAATAGTCATCGGGAGTCTCATGCACATCACAGGGGTGGATGCCGGTGCAGGCGAATACCTCGGGGTATGTCTGTGCAATGCTTAGGTTCAGCGGGCAGTCGTCCAGATTGGTGGCGAGCGTGACCATGCGGGTCACGCCGTGCGCGCGGGCGCGGGTGATGATGTCCTCCAGTTCGTTGCTGGAAAACTTGTGGGACGCCAGGTGGCAGTGGGAGTCGGTGAACATGGATTACTCCTGGAGGTAGGTTTTTTCCCGGTAGAACAGGGCGTAGGGGATGAAGAGCACGGCGGTGGCGAGCATGAGTTTGGTGAAAAACCAGAAATAGGCCGCGCCCTCCAGCTTGGTGCCGCCGCCGGCCGCGTAGGTGGTTTGAAACACACCACCGTCCTCGTTGTTCTTCACATCGTCCTGATAGCCGATCTCCTTTTTGCGCCGTTCAAGCCAGGGTGTCTCCGGTCTGAACGCATCCATCCATGAGCTGGTTCGCTCCTTTTTTGTCTCGGGCACTTCGATGGTGACGCTGAGGTCCCACCGGGTCGCCGGTTTTTTATCCGGGCCATCGGAGGAAATGCGGGCTGTCAGCGAGTTAAGCCGGGTGTATCTCAGCGGGTTGCCCCAGGGGTCGGAAATGGCGGACATCGCCTTGCCCCCGCTCTCGGAGGTGGGCAGTTCTTTTTTGGCGAGGTAGATGCTTTCCAGACCTTCGACGGATTGTTTGAGCTTGTCATAGACGGGGGAAATGACGGCATTCCCGTGGATGGTGAGATCGTCACCGGTATTGGATTTTCCATCGTAGCCAGGGTGGACGACCTGGTTTTCCAGGGCAATCGTGGGGATCTGAATCCAATTGTTGATACCCGCTGTAAAGAAATTACCGACAGCCACCGCCCCAAGATAAAAGCACATCACAAGGGATTTCATCGTGCGCGGTGCCTGGGTGTAGGCAAACTCGAGGGCGACGATGGACACCATGACCTCGGAGGCTGTTAGGAGTGCGTAGGAGACGACCTGCCAGCCGATGTTGGGGGACTGGCCGGCGTCGATGCGCGACTGGGTGAGGGAGACCAGTGTGAAGGCTGCCGCCATGATGAACAAGCCGACGCCGATTTTTCTCAAGGGGGTGAGTGGCCAGATTTTGGAAATGGCCGGGTAGAGGAGATAGGCGAACACGGGGATGAATGTCAGCACGAAGAGGGAGTTCAGCGACTGCACCTGGGAGGGCAGCCACTCCATGCCGAGGAAGTTGCGGTCCATGTCCTGCGCCTGGAAAATCCAGGTCGAGCCGGTCTGGTCGAACAGCGCCCAGAACATCGCGAGGAAAACATACAGCGGCAGCAGCCGAAGCAGTGTGCCCCAGGTGGATTTTTTCCCCAGCTCCTGGAGGAAGCGCATGCCGCCGGCCGGCACGTGGATGAATTTTTTTCGGCCGATCCAGAACACCAGGGTGGCGAGCGCCATCAGGATGCCGGGGACACCGAAAGCAAGGTGCGGTCCATACCACTCCATCAGCCAGGGGGTGAGCATCATTGAGAGCATGGCGCCCAGATTGATAGAAAAGTAAAACCAGTTGAACACCTTGGGCAAGAGCTGGGCATTGCCCACACCGAATTGATCACCCACGTGTGCCGATACACAGGGTTTGATGCCGCCCGATCCCAGCGCAATCAGCGCAAGCCCTGCGGTAAGCCACCAGCGTGCGTCACCCTGGACCCCCATGAACGCCAGTGCTGCATGTCCCCCGCAGTAGACCATTGATAGCGAAATGATGGTGCGGTATTTGCCAAGGAAGATGTCAGCAAGCAGCGCTCCTAGAAATGGTGTCAGGTAAACCCATCCGACCCAGAGGTGGATGTTTTCCGTGGCTTGAGCTTCACTCATCGCAGTGCCCGGAGAATCGTTCATCAAGTGCAGATACTTGACCATGAAAACAGCGAGCACCGCTTTCATTCCATAAAATGAAAACCGCTCAGCGGCTTCATTGCCTACGATGTGTGGAATGCCAGCTGGCATTCCCTTTGTATCTGACGGGGACGTTTTGTATGACATATGGTTAGTTGCGTTCAAATAGATGGAGAAGTTCACTCATGGTGCCAATGCGGTGATCGGGTGATTCAGCTTCCAGGGCCGGGATGTCATGATAGCCCCAGGTGGCAGCGATGGAAAGCATCCCCGCGTTCCGGGCCGTGGCGAGATCGATGGTGGAGTCGCCCACGAAGGCAATATCGCCGGGCTCCACTCCGAGTGAGTGCGCGAGGTCCAGAGCACCTGAGGGATCGGGTTTGACCGGCACCCCTTCGCGTTGACCGATGACGGAGCTGAAGGTGATCGTGGGAAAGAGAAAGTCGGTCATTTGCTGGCAGAAAATATGCGGTTTGTTCGAGAAGACCGCGATAGGGATATCCCAGTCGAGAAGGGTCTGCAGGGTTTCTGTGACACCAGGGTAGGGAGTGCTCCCCAGTTTCCAGGTGGTCGCGTAGTCGTTGCTCATTTCCTTGGCGAGCGGCTGGATCTTTTTCGAGTCGAAGTTGTCCGGCACGGCACGCTCAACCAGCTTGATGATGCCGTTGCCGATGAAGCGGCGAACCGAGCTTTCTGGATGCGTGGGGAGGCCATTGTTTTCCAACACCCGGTTGACCGAGGCCGTGAGGCCTGGAAGCGAGTGGATCAGCGTCCCGTCGAGATCGAATATAACGGCGTGTATCACGCGCGGGAGCATCAGGGGAATCGGGGTGGAGATCAAGACATACCCTGAAAAGATTCCGACCCCCGCACGCTGCAACATACGGGGGCCGGACACTATCACACAGCAAACACAATCATTTGCTTGTTTTTTCCCTGCGATTACGGCCGTTTGCGGCGCAGGGCGAGGGGAAAGATGGAAAGGATGAAGAGTAGGACGGATGACGGTTCCGGTACTGAGGTCATGGGGGGGGCGGGTGATCCAGTAGGGCTGTTGTTGGAAAGTGAGGTGTTGTCCATGAGTGCCCCAAAGGTGCTTCCGCTGGAGTCTCTGTTTCCTCCCTGCCAACCGAAGCGGATCGCGTATCCGGGTTTGTTTTCGAAGTTCCAGGAAGCCAGCAAGGTGGATCCGGCGCTGGCCAGGGCGAGACTGCTGCCGTCGTCATAGGTGATGGTATCGATCCCTTCTTCAGCAGCGATCATAGAAGTATAGCCGGCAACCTGGGCGAACTCCATGATGAAGCCAGCTGATGTTCCACCCAGGTCATTGCCGAGTGCGGTGGTGGTAAAGCTGTCCGGTGCGAGGGGATTGCTGGTGCCGTTGGCATAAAAGATCACAGTAAAGTCAGCGTAGTGCAGGCCCTCTCCGCCAGTTCCTGCCAAAGTCGGCCGCCATGCTTCGTTTTCTATAGCGTTGGCGGAAGAGGTGTCCACACTGAGTAGCGTTGTGTTGGTCAGGGCATCGATGGTGACAACTGCGTCCACGCCTGATGTAACATTACTGAATCGGTAAGATGATCCAGCTTCCAGTTCGGTCCCGCTGACAAGGTTGGCATCGGAGAACGACATTTGTTGTGCAGTGGCGTCACCAGCCAAAAAGGCGGCGGCGAATGTGCAGGTGATGAGGTTCTTGATGGCTTTCATTGCAGTGAGAGTTAGGGTTCTTACCCGAAGGTGGCTGTATTATGCATTTTTTTATAAAACAGGCAACATTATTATTATAAAAAACATAAAATAACCTATGATTTATTAAAAGTGTGAGTTGGTAAATGTCTGAGGTAGATTATCAACTTGTTTAATATGAATACGTTAAAGCGGTTGTGGTTGCTGAGGCTGACCGGTTTGGTCTGCCCTGTCAAATGGTTAAGATAAGTTAATTATTTGACATTGTGTGGTTAATATCTATAAAAAACGCCACGCGGCAATGGCTGCCGGTGGCGTTGCGGGTGGTATTATAAAAAATGTATCGGTGCTGCAATTTACCCTTCGGTCCTGTGCAGGTGCACGTCGGTCTGTGGATAAGGGAAGGAGATGCCTTCTTGATCGAAGGTCTTTTTCACATTCTCGTTAAGGTCGAAAAACACCCCCCAGTAGTCGGATGAGTTGGTCCAGACGCGCACGACCAGGTTCACCGAGCTGTCGGCGAGGGCGTGGACTGCAATAAACGGCTCCGGGTCTTGATCAATTCTCGGATCGGCCTCGATCAGTGACCTGAGCACGCTTTTCGCCTGGTCGATGTTATCGTCGTAGCCGATGCCGAAGATAAAGTCGACGCGGCGCTTGTCCTCTGCGGAGTAGTTGATCAGCGAACCGGTTGCCACAGGGCCGTTGGGCAGGATGATCCGTTTGTTGTCACCGGTATTGATCACGGTGTTGAAGATCTGGATGCTGCGGACTTTTCCGCTGTGGCCCTGCGTCTCAATGAAGTCGCCTACCTTGAATGGCTTGAGGATGAGGATCAGCACACCACCCGCAAAGTTCTGTAGGGTGCCCGAGAGGGCCATGCCGACCGCAAGACCGGCGGCGCCGAGGATTGCGACAAAGGACGTGGTGGGGAATCCGGCGATACCCGCGCAGGTGATAATGAGGATCACCTTGAGTCCCATGGAGACCAGGCTGTGGATGAACGTTTCCAGGGCTTCGTCGAAATCGGTTTTATCAAACCATTTACGCAGTCCTTTGCAGAGCAGGTTGACGATTTTCCAGCCGATCCATAGGGCGACGATGGCGGAGAGGAGCTTCAGGCCGTGGGTGGTGCCGAGTTCGGTGACTTGTTGGGATATTTTTTCGATGTCTATATTCATGACGGGGTGTTGTTAAGCCCTGGATTATGGGGAGGCAACCCCAAAGCCTTCCTAAAAGAGAGTGCAGCCCCGACTCGACACCGTTTGATAGTAGGGTACAATCCTCCCATGCTTCCCCTGCTACGCACGGCGATCCCCGGCCCCCAATCGCTCGCACTCGCGGCCGAGCTGAACCGTTATGAGTGCAGAAACGTCACCTACACCACTGACGATTGGCCTGTTTTCTGGCAGCGGGCTGACCGGGCCAACGTCTGGGATGTCGATGGTAATTGTTTCCTTGATCTGACCTCTGCCTTTGGTGTCGCGGGGCTAGGCCACGGCTGGTCGGCGGAGGCGATGCGCAAGCAGTCGGCGGAACTGGTGCACGGCATGGGAGATGTCCATCCCACGGCACTCAAGGTGGAGGTATGCAAACAGTTGTCGGCGATGACCTTTGAGCGTTGGGGTGAAGGGGTCGGCAAAACCACCTTGAGTAACTCGGGTTTTGAAGCTGTGGAGACGGCGATGAAAACCGCGCTGTTAGCCACGGGTAAAAGCGGTATCCTGAGTTTTGAGAATGCATATCACGGTTTGGGATATGGTGCCCTGCTCGGGGGAGGCTTTGATAAATTCCGCGAGCCTTTCGAGGACCAGATGGCACCTGTCAGGAATACCCTGGATTTTCCTACCAGGGATGAGGACTTGAAGCGGCTCGCCGGGCAATTGCAGGCCTTCGATGCTGGCAACATCGGGGCAATCCTTGTGGAGCCAATCCAAGGGCGCGGGGGGGAGGTCGTGCCGCCGGACGGGTTTCTAACCATGCTGAAGCATTGGTGTGCGAAAAATGGAGCCCTGTTGATTTTCGACGAGATTTTTACTGGTCTCAATCGGACAGGTAAGTTGTTTGCCTGCGACTGGGAAGGCGTTGTCCCCGATATCATCTGTATCGGAAAGGCGATGAGTGGAGGCTATCCCATTTCGGCCTGTGTCGGAAAATCCCAGGTGATGGATGCGTGGCCCGAATCCGGGGGCGAGGCATTGCACACCAGTACTTTCCTGGGGAATCCAGTAGGCTGTGCAATGGCTTTGGCCTCATTAAAAAAACATGCAGAACCGAGGGTGTTAAACAATGTGACAGGTCTTGGCACTTTGCTCAAAGAGCTGCTGCGGGGCTTGAAGAGCCGCTATGTTTATGATGTGCGCGGCAGGGGGCTCATGCTTGGGGTGGAACTAAGGCATCCCGACGGTTCGCCAGCCGGTGATATTGCCGCCCAGGTGATCAGCGATCTGTTGAAAAGGGGGGTTATCCTCTTGGCTGGGGGGCCCCATGGTAATGTGTTGGGGTTGACACCGCCGTTTGTGATGACCGACGCCGAGGCCACTTTCGTGGTGCTACAACTTCAGAGAGCTCTTGACCGTTAGTTTTCTAAGCCGATAGTAGCAGCCGATGAGCGAGACCCCTACAGTGTGGATGAATGGCGAGCTGATGTCTGCGGATGAGGTGCGGGTGTCGCCTTTTGACCTGGGACTCACCGTGGGCCTGGGTGTGTTCGAAACCATGTGTGCCTACCGGGGCAGGGTATTCGCCTACGACAGGCATCACAGTCGGCTTATGGAATCAGCCGGGATTCTAGGACTGGCCACACCTTCCCAGGAGGTGATTAAAAAAGCCATGACCTGGGTTATCGCTGCAAATGACCTGGCCTCCGGTCGTGCCAGGGTCAGGGTTTCGGTCACAGGCGGAGTCAATCCTCTCCATGGGGGCGGCGCGGAGGGAAGTGTGATCATCACCGCAGTGCATCAGGCCGAGCCCGCCGGGATGGCAAAGTTGGTAGTGGGTCAGCATGGCTGTGATGAAAGCTCCACCATGGCCGGGATAAAATCCGCCTCCTACGCATGCCATGTGATGGCATACAGGCAGGCGATCGAGGCCGGTGCCGACGAAGCACTGGTTCTAAACTCACGGGGGATCGTTGCTGAAGGGGCGATGTCGAATCTGTTTGTGGTGAAGGAAGGAAAGGTAAAAACGCCATCGCTTTCCAGTGGTTGTCTGGCGGGGGTGACGAGGGCATGGGTAATCGAACTCTGTGAAAAAGAAGGCATTCCCTGTCACGAATCCGTGCTCGGTGAGGCCGATGTCAGGGAGGCTGATGAGATATTCATCACCAGCTCGACGCGCGAAGTCCAGCCCGCCAGGATGCTCAATGACGACCGTGAGGCAGCGGGGCCGGTGACGGCGCAACTCGCGGCTGCTTACAAAACCCTGGTGAAACAACAATTGGGGATATGAGTCTAGCAAGTTATACCATGCCTATCAGGCCGGCGGATGTGGCTACGATCCGGGCCATCCTTGAAGAAGGGGGCTTTGAATTCAAAACCAAACCCTATACCTGTTTCTCTGCGAAAAAAGGAAAGCTGAACGTCACCGTTTATGAAAAAGGCCCCAAGGTTTTAGTCCAGGGGAAGGAGACGGAGGACTTTGTGAAGTTTACGTTAGAACCCCTTGTGTTAGGTGAGGCGAGGCTCGGGTATGAGGAGGTCAACGAGCCTGAAATGTTTGAACCGCATATCGGCGTTGATGAGAGTGGCAAAGGGGACTTTTTCGGCCCCCTGGTCATTGCAGGTGCCTACACCGATGCCTCATCGACCCGTGCGTTATTGGACGCCGGTGTGATGGACAGCAAACGCATCACCAGTGCGGCCAGGATTGCCAGGCTGGCGGAAACGATCCGCGCCACACGCGGTGTGAAGTATGAAGTGGTGAGCATTGGCCCCGAGCGCTACAACGAGATGTATGGCTCGTTTAGGAATTTGAACCGGCTACTGGCATGGGGCCACGCCCGGGTGATCCGCAGTCTAGCCGAAAAGGTGCCCGCTTGCCCCCGGGCACTCAGTGACCAGTTTGCCCGCAAGGAGGTATTGGAAAAAGAGCTTGCGCGTCACGGGGTCAAAATTGACCTGCAACAGCGGACCAAAGGCGAAAGTGATGTCGCCGTTGCCGCCGCCTCCATCCTAGCCCGGGAGCGTTTTGTCCAGTGGATCAGCTCAGCCAGTGAAAAATCCGGGGTCACGATCCCTCTCGGTGCCGGCCCCCACGTCCTTGGTGCCGCCCGCGAACTCATCGCTGTGCATGGCGATGAGATTCTGCCCAAGGTAGCCAAGATGCATTTCAAGACGGCAAAGGAGGTCTAAAGTAGGACAGCTTTGCAAGCTGTCGGCAACCCCAGCAACCCCAGCAACATCAGAAGCAATAAGAAAGCTCCTCGCATATTTGCATCGCCGAAATACGATAAAATGGATAGGATGACCCAGTGATAAACCACCTCACCCTGGTTATTGACCCTCGCGTGTGGGGGGAGTGGATGTCATGGACGGCCGGAAGAGTCCCCGCAGTGATGCCTTTTTCCATCTGGAGAAAATTCCAAGATTCCCATATCGAAATACCAGTCCCGCAACGGGATCTTTACATCAAACAATCCCCCATCATCTTATGAGCCAACATGCTTTATTAGCCTATCAGTTCGATGGAAAAGGAGGTGGTCGGTCACTCACGGGCGACAGCACGCACCAGGTGCCCGACGGTGATGGGCTGGTCTGGATCCACATGGATGTCAACCAGCCGGAAACACGCACATGGTTGGAAGGGGAGATCGCCCACCTCGATCCCTATATTATCGATGCTTTGTTAGAGGAGGAGACGCGTCCGCGTATGATTCAGATCAAGGATGGCGCGATGATGATTTTAAGGGGGGTGAATTTGAATGAAAATGCCGACCCCGAGGATATGGTTTCGATCCGATTGTGGGTGGAAAAGCATCGTGTTATCAGCGTGCGCCGCCGAAGGCTGAAGGCTGTGCGCGATATTGAGGAAAGTATCAAGGCTGGCAAGGGGCCCAAGGATGCCGGGCATCTTGTCTGCATGTTGCTATCACGCTTGTTCAAGCGTATCGAACCCGTGCTCACGGAGCTGGACGAAACGACCGATGATATCGAGGAGTCACTGCTGGAATCCGTCGATGTGTCGTTGCGGGAAGCCATCATTGATGTGCGGAAACAAGCGATTATGTTCCGTAGATACATGGTGCCGCAGCGTGACGCGGTCGACCAGCTCCGCATGTCGGATGTCAGCTGGCTTGAAGACCGGCATCGCCGTCAACTCCAGGAAAACTATAACCGTGTGACCCGTTACCTGGAGGATTTGGATGCTATCCGGGAGAGGGCGCAAATTGTCAAAGACGAGCTGGCCAACATACTTTCTGACAGGCTTAACAAAAACATGTACATGCTCTCGGTGATTGCCGCCGTGTTTTTGCCTCTCGGGTTTCTAACAGGTTTGTTGGGGATAAATGTCGGGGGCATTCCCGGGGCTGACAACGAATACGCTTTTGTGATTTTCTGCGCCTTCCTGTTTGGCATCGTCGCGTTCCAAATCTACCTGTTCAAGCGGCTGAAGTGGTTTTAGGCCGTGGTGGTAATATCGGCATCCAGCTTCAGCCAATCGATGCATTCATCGAGCAGCTGGGTATCCATCGAGTGCACATCCTCACCCTTGCCGATATCACGCAGCAGCAGAACAGTGAGTTCGCCACCGAGATGCTCGCGGAATTCCTCGAGTCCCACAAACACGGAGCGCATTCCTTCCGCGGTCTGCATTTCCAACGACTCGTGCCAGGTGGGCAGCCGGAGCTTTTTCAGCACTGCCAGGACCCGCATCGCAGAGGCCTCACCGAGTCGACCCGTTTTCCACGAGTAAATGGTGTCCAAGGCCACCCCCACACCAACAGCCTCGGCATGGCTCAGCTCAAAATCGGTGAGCTGCTCCATCTTGTGCGCCGCCCAGTGACCGAAATCGAGTGGTCGGCTACTGCCCGACTCAAACGGATCCCCGCCGTAGGCGATGTGGGCGGCATGCAGCAGGGCGGAGCGTTCCACCGTCTCTTCCAGCGTGTGCGGATGAAGCCCGGTAAGTTTGTCACAGTGATCCTCAATCCAGTGGAAAAAGGCGGCGTCCTTGACGAGGGCAACCTTGACCGCCTCGACAATACCGGCACGGCGCTCGGCCTCGGGCTGGCCGTGCAGGAATGAGAAATCATTCACCACGGCGTAGGGCACGGCGAAGGTTCCCAGAAAGTTCTTTTTGCCGTAGGCGTTGATGCCGTTTTTAACGCCCACTCCGCTGTCGTCCTGGGCCAGTGTGGTGGTTGGAAAACGGACCAGTCGGATCCCGCGGTGGGCGGTTGCGGCTGCCAGTCCGATGACATCGAGATAAGCCCCACCGCCGATGCAGATCACATACGAATGCCGGTCAATGCCAGCGTCTTCGATCTTGTCCCACGCAGCCTGCAGGGTGTGGGAATCCCGTTTGCAGCATTCTCCTCCGGTCTGCACGACCGTGCCGCGCGACACAAAGCCGGGCATGCGTTCGAGGTAGTCGTTTACTTGATTCTCCAGCCCGGGGAATGCCACGGCGACGCCGCTATCGATAAAAACAATCACCTTGGCGTGACCATTGGTTTCGAGCAGATCAATGAGCATACGGTTCGTCACCGAAAAGGCATCGCGCGTGAAGCGAATCCGGTGGGTGCTGTTGATTCTGATGTCGAAATCCTTGCCTTGCATGATGTTGATACGCACGTGGGAGGTGGAATATTAGTCTAAAATGACAAGAATTCCAACCCCTTACCTCACAAACACACGTCCCTGCTTCTGGGAACTGATTTCAAGGAAGAAGCCTCTCGCGTCATCACCAGCGCGCTGCAGATACCAGCCATACTCATTGGAATAGAGCATGGTCAGGTGTCTCAGGGTTCGAGATGTGTCCCGGTCGTCTTTTGGCCCGTAGAAACTGATTTTTTTGGCATGGTCATGCCTAAAACCAGATTTATCACACTGCGATCCATCGGCAATATGGATTACCTGATAGTGACGGGTATGGGACCTTTCTAATGTGGCAATAATCGTAATCGCATCTTCTTTACTTAAGGTTGATCCAGGTTCGGTTGCATAAGTGGAGGGGGCTAGAAACAATGAAAGGAGGACAATCAAATAGGATAATAATGACTGAGTCATGCAAGTTGGACGGAAATGAGAATGAGATATTCAGCCCCTTACTAAAAAAAGTCCGTGCAATTTGTCGCCAGCGTGGTTTTTCTTCCCGCGACATGAGCGATATCAAAGACATCAACATTACCATGAACACCAGCAAGGGCGACATCAAGATCCGCATGTTTGCTGCCGATACCGAAGTTACCTGCGCCAGCTTTCTGAACCTCGCGAGTCGTGGTTTCTACAACGGCCTCGTATTTCACCGCGTGATCCCCAACTTTATGATCCAGGGCGGCGACCCCACCGGCACCGGTATGGGCGGCCCCGGCTACAAGTTCGAGTGTGAGTGCAAACCACACCTCAAGCACGACAAGGCGGGTATCCTCTCCATGGCCAACGCCGGACCCAACACCAACGGCTCCCAGTTCTTCATCACCCACGGCCCCACGCCCCACCTCGATGGCAAACACACCGTATTCGGTGAAGTGACCGAAGGGCAGGGGGTGGTCGACTCCATCGGCCAGGGCGACACCATCAACACCATCGAGATCCACGACAGCACGGATGCCCTGTTCGCAGCCCAAGCCGACCGCATCAAGGACTGGACCCCCTAACAATAATGGAGGGTGCAAGCCCTTCGCCAGTGCCTGCTCCTGATTCCCGTCCCCTGACCCCTGAAAAAATGATCTACCTGCTTTCTCCGGCGAAGACCCTCGATTACGATTCCGGGATACCATCGGTCCGTGCGACGATGCCTCGCTTTCTTGATCACTCGTCGGAGTTGGCCGGGGTCATGAAAAAAATGAAGCCAGCCGATCTGGAGAAGCTGATGGGTATTTCCAGTAAGCTGGCGGAGTTAAATGCGCAGAGGTTTGACGACTGACGCAGCGACTACTCCAAGCCCGAAGGTCGTCAGGCAATACTCGCCTTCAAAGGTGACGTCTATCAGGGGCTTGCTGTCGAGAACTGGAGTAAGGATGATTTTTCCGAAGCCCAGAAATCCATCCGCATTCTTTCCGGTCTCTACGGCATCCTGCGCCCCCTCGACCTGATGTTGCCCTACAGGTTGGAAATGGGCAAAAAGATCGCCAATGATCGCGGCCCCAATCTCTATCACTTCTGGGGCAGCCTGCTCACGGAGAGCCTGAACAAGGAACTCAAGGCAGAAGGGGACGCCGTGATCAATCTCGCGTCGAACGAATATTTCTCCGCGATCAAAGCCAAGGATCTCAAATCCCCGGTGATCACCCCTGTTTTCAAGGATTGGAAAAACGGCAAGTACAAGGTGATTTCCTTTTTCGCCAAAAAAGCACGTGGCATGATGGCAGCCTGGGCGATTCAGCACAAGATTGACAGCCCCGCCGGGTTGAGGAAATTCAAGGGCGGAGGATACAAATTCGACAAGTCACTCAGTGACGACACCACGCTGGTGTTCACGCGTAAGGCATAGTGGCGACCGGTGGTCGCGGCCACGTTACTTTGCCAGCTCTTTGAGCAGTGCCTTGTTCAGCCGGATGCCGCCTTCGAAGTTTTCCACATGGAAATTCTCGTTAGGCGCATGGATCTGGCAATCGGGAAGGGCCAATCCTAACATCAGGGATTCGACGCCGAGGATTTCCTTCATATCCTGGATGATCGGGATCGAGCCACCCTCCCGGATCAGGACGGGCTCCTTGCCAAAGGCTTTTTTTAACGCCGCTTGGCCCGCCTTGCCATTTTCCGAATGAGGGTCGCAGATGTATGGCTTGCCATCGTGGCCGAGCTCTACTTCGATGCTTACTCCGGCGGGAGCATTTGCTTCCAGATGGGTTTTTACTTTCGCCGCAATGTCCTTCGGGTCCTGGTCCGGGACGAGGCGGAAAGAAAACTTTGCCATCGCCTTGGCTGGCAGCACCGTCTTGGATCCTTCCCCCTGGTAGCCTCCGCCGATGCCATTGACCTCGGCCGTTGGGCGTGCCCAAAGCCGTTCAGCCGAGCTGTAGTCCGGCTCACCAAAGAGGGCGGGGGAGCCGGTGGTGGCCAGTATATCTTGCTCGGTCATACCGGGAACCTTGGCCCACATCTCACGCTCCCAGTTCTCCAGTGGGCGAACGTCATCGTAAAAACCTTCTATCTCGATGTTTCCATGGGCATCGTGAATCGATGCCACAAGCCGGGCCACCGCAGTGGCCGGGTTGGCCACAGCGCCCCCGTAGACACCGGAGTGCAGGTCGCCTGACGGCCCTCTAACAGTCACTTCGCAGCATGCGATGCCGCGCAGGCCGTAACCCATCGTCGGAACCCCTCTGGCCACCATACCTGTGTCGGAAACAGCAATGACATCACACTTGAGTTCGTTCTTATGCTCCTTCAGGAAAGGCACCAGGTTAGGACTGCCGATTTCCTCCTCACCTTCAAAAAGGAAAATCAGGTTCACCGGAAGTTCGCCGTCCTCTTCGAGGAGTTCTTCCACGCCTAGGACGTGCGCCAGCATTTGCCCTTTGTTATCGGTGGCACCACGCGCCCAGATTTTTCCATCACGGATTTCAGGCTCAAAGGGAGGCGAGTCCCAGAGCTCGACCGGATCGACAGGCTGCACATCGTAGTGACCATAAATCAGGCAGGTTTTTTTGCCTTTCACATGTTGGTTACGCGCAATCACGATCGGATGGCGCGCCGTCTCATGAAGCTCCGTGTCCAGGCCCATGCCGTCGAGTTTGGCAATCAACCAACCGGCGCATGCACGGACGTCGCTGGCATGATTCGAGTCGGTCGAAATGCTGGCAAACCGGAGGAATTCAAAAAGGTCTTCAAGCTGCTTGGTCATGGCTCATGTCTGCCGTCCATCGCAGCCCACCGCAAGTCTGAAATGATGTTTGAGAAGGGGCTGGGCGTTTGTCTAAATGGGTAAGAGCGAATCACAGAGCCTTGGTGTCCCCGTTCTCAGCGGCCTCAAACAAATCCGAGAGTTTGATACCCAGAGCATCCACAACCACTATTAAAGTGCGTATCGAAGGGCTGCTTCTCCGTGTCTCGATGTAGGTGATGGCTCGTTGGTTTAGCCCAGCCATATCAGCCAGTTTGTTTTTTGATAGGCAACGGCTCTCCCTGGAATGCCTCAAGATGAGTGCAATGTTGTTTTCTAAGTCTTCAGGAGCAGTAGCCACTCTTAAAACTTAAAAGAATCAAATGATCCCCTGAATGATTCGTTAATAGATTTGAGAAGACGGGTGGATTAGCGTATCCTTCCTCTGTCTTATGAGCATTGTTCCTCCTGTATTAGCCTCCCCGACACGTCGCGATGACCTTGCTGCGGTTGTGAGGGATGCTGTGCTCTGTTCCCCCCACGAGTCTATGAACGAAGAAAGTCTCCTGCAAGCCACCCGTGATTTTGTGAACGCTCTTGAAGCTGAGAAAATCCCTCATGTGCTTGTGGGCGGGCTTGCGGTGCTTCAATACATGAAGGGGCGCAATACGCGTGATATTCATTTCATCATTGCCGTTGAGGATCTTGAGAGATTGCCGGGGGTCGTTATGCGTGAACGCAATGAGTGGTTTGGCAGTGGTGAGGCGGGGCCGCTTCAGGTGGATTTTTTGTTCACTGAAAATCCTTTTTTTGCCGAAATTGCAGAATGTCATGCGGAGGAGAGGGTGTTTTTGGATGCCCGACTCCGCTGTGCAACGCCGGAAGGTATTGTTCTTTTGAAGCTTTTCGCCCTTCCTTCACTTTATCGACAAGGAAACATTGATCGGGCCGCTCTTTACGAAACGGATATACTGATGCTGCTGCGCCATGTTCCCGTTGGGGATTCCGCATTGCTGGAACAGATCAGTTGCCACATGTCGGCCACAGACATCAATGCCCTTCGGGACGTTCTCACTGAGATTCGCGGGCGTATTGCCAAATCTTCGAGGTTTTGACCAAGTCAGAGCGAAGATTAAAATTGGTAAGATTCGTGGTTCCAAAAATAGGATCAAGTGTGCAATATATCACCGATGTCGCACCGCTATCCTCTGATTTTCAACCCCAGTGCTCGCAGTCAGCGAGGTCGCAGGACGCTGCGGTTCCTGATGTCGCACGCACAGTGGTTTGCGCTTTACGCCAGCCGCAGTGCGCACGATGCCACCGAGCTGGCCGCCAAGCTGGCCGCCGATGGCGAGCCGGTCGTGGTTGCGGCAGGTGGAGACGGAACGGTCAATGCCGTGGTGCAGGGGCTTGCCGGGACATCGACCGCTCTCGGGGTTTTGCCTGCGGGGACGATGAATGTATTCGCCCGCGAACTGGGGCTTCCTTTCAACAGTCTGAAAAAATCCTTCAACGTCCTCGAGGAGGGCTTTGTCAAAGAGGTTGATCTTTTTGAAGCCAATGGCCATGCCTTTGTGCAGATGGCGGGTGTCGGGTTTGATGCCCAGGTGATCGAGGAGACGACCTGGGAAACCAAAAAAATCTTCGGTCCGATGGCTTATGTCATGTCGGCGATGAAGGTGCTGGGTGACGTGCCGCCGAAGATGCGTATCACCTGTGATGACGGTCGCGTGGAGGAGGGCGTCTGTGCCCTGGCTGGGAATGGCTCCCTCTATGGCGGGCAGGTGAAACTTTTCCGGAAGGCGGATCATAGTGACGATATGCTGGATATGCTGGTGTTTACCGAGGCCGGGTATAAACTCGTCCGCGATTCAGTCAAAGGTATCGCGACAGGTGCAATCGACTCAGGAAACTCCTCTGTGAAATATCTTCAGGCGAAGAGTTACCGGGTGCAGTGTGATCGTGATGTGCCGATCGAAGCCGATGGCGAGTTTATTGGTCGCGTCAGTGAGGTCTCACTGGTACCCGCCAAACGAAAACTACGTGTCATTGCCCCGGAAAACCCGAAGGATGGTGTCTTTGCCTCTGTGGTGAAAACGTTGGTTAAAATACCACGCAGAGGAAGCGAAGCCTCCTAGCAGGGAGAAGAGAGATGAGTATGCTGGATAAAAATCATGTTGCCGGCCAGGCATCAGAACCTGGGGAGTCGGTTGGGAAAGTGGACGTGAAGAAAAAAGGAAAGGCCGTCTCCAAAAAACGTTCCGGCCTCTTTCGCTGGTTACGCCGGATTCTTTTTCTCGGTTTTTTTCTGATCGTGGGTTTCCTGGGTTTTATCTGGTATGCAAACTACGCAGCCACCCGGGCGGGTAAGGGGGTGTTGTTTGATGATGTCAATGACGTACCCAAACAACGTGCCGGGCTTGTGTTCGGATGCTCGGAAAAACTGGGCTCGCGCGACAACCTCTATTTCAAATACCGCATCCAGGCCGCGGCCGAGCTGTGGCATGCCGGCAAGGTGGAGTTCCTGATCGTCTCCGGCGACAACCGGGAGAAAAATTACAATGAGCCCGTAGCCATGCGCAATGCCCTGGTGAAGGCGGGGGTGCCATTTGATCAGATTGTATGCGACTACGCAGGCCTGCGGACACTCGACTCCGTGGTGCGTGCGAAAAAAATATTCGGGCTAACAGAAGTAACCTTTGTGAGCCAGAAGTTTCAAAATGAACGCGCAGCCTATATTGCCCTGGCACATGGAATGAAGGTATATGGATATAACGCTCGCGATGTCGAGGGCTACGCTGCCCGCAAAACGGAGGACCGGGAGGTGCTGGCACGGGTCAAGATGTGGTTGGATATCAACATCACCAACGAGCAACCCAGGCATCTGGGCGACAAGGAGGATGTCCCTGAGTAGGCACAAACCGAGTGAGGGGTTAGAACTTGAAGCCTAACCTCAGATTGATCTGGTGTGACTCGATGTCAGAACCCCATCTGCCTTCGTAGTCCAAAATGGCCTGGCCAGACGGTGAAAATTCCCAGGCAATCCCGGCACCGGTCACGAGCCTGTCAGAGGTTGGAGCACTTAAAGGGAAGCCCCCGATGGTGATGGCGTCATTCTGAAATTCATGCTCCCAGGCCACGCGGAGCTGGGGGATGACCTTTCCCCGGTGGGTATGGATGATTCTGGATACACGGTATCCCATTCTTCCTAACAGCGATTCATGATCGGTGTCGGTGAAACTTGCGGCACCCGCTCCCGTTTCCGTGAAGCCCTCCAGTTTGCCATTGGTCCAGGTGAGAGACAGGTAAGGGCCGTGAATCCAGTTCTGGCTCCTCAGGCTGTAGCCGGTATTGAGCGCGACAGTATGGTTGCGGCTTTCGGTGTCACTGCTGGCCGAGCCGGCAATGGATGTCCGGGTGATTTCGTTTTCGTAGGTTCCGTAGCTGTAAAGCATATCGCCATACCAGTCACCGTTTCCGTTGAATGCGTTCTCCTTGTAGTAAGAAGTGTAAAGCGCGAGAGCGTAGCCATCCGAGTTGATATGACCCAATGTCCCCATGTCGACTTCGGCATCATTGGTTAGAACAGCAGCACCTAACGACCACTCGTGGTTATAGCGGTATTCAATCCCCGCAGTGCCTCCAAGGATATCGATTTCATAGTCGGGCAGGGTGATGATATTCAACTGTGTGCCGGGTAGAAGCACGGCTGAGCCGTCGACGTCTTCGGAGTAGGCATGCAGCGAACCAAACGCCTGCCAACGCGTTGGGACTAGGGGGATGGGAATAATCTCTTTGCCCCCGCCTTTGGATGAGTAGCTACCCTTGTCGGCAGAGACGGCTTCAGGGATCATGGCGGGACGGCGTGTGCGCAGACGAAACAGCCGGGAGTTCACATCCCGGAGTCCAACATGCGTCATCGATAGCTGGGTTTGCCTTAATGTGGCGGTTACGGGAAATCCGTTGGTGATCAAACCGGACAAGCCGCCGAAGGTGCCTGCTTGAAGGAATACAGCGGAGTCGAATACCGAGTCACCACTGTCGCCGATCACAATTTTGATGATATGCTCCCCTGGGCCGATTCCTCTGGCACTGGCGATGATATTGGTGGTGCGCCCGTCGAACTGATGGTTTTCAACGCCGGTTGTATTGGACACATAAGCGGATGCGTTGCTTTTTGGATTCACCGTATCCACGGAGATGGGGTCGTTTGTGCCTTTGATCAACGCCAGGTTGCGCGTTGTGCCAGGTTGGTTCCCCGGGGTGTTAGGGTCGGTATCGGGGGTGAGGAAAAACGCAAAAATATCGTTGAAGTTACTATCGATGTATTCTTCGTACTCCTCTGAGGCAAAAAGAAAGTTGAAGTAGAGGTCTCCGGAAGATGTTGTAAAGGAAAAGACCAGTCCGGAGGCATCCCTGGAAGACAATCCAGTGATGGCTGCAAGGTCGGGATCTCCGGGGAGACCAAGATTACTGCCCTTGCTCGGATTGTCGTTAGGTCCAATGGCGTCTTGGACGTTGCCTGTCGAAAAGATCAGGCCGGAGTCGAATGCCAAACCGGAGGAGAGCCCGCCAGTGAATATTCCGGATGATGTGGGGCCGCCAATGGTGAGGGGGGAGCCGATCAAGGTAACTCCGCTACCCGTTAGATTGTTTACCAGCACAAAGGGATCGGCTTCAGGGGTGATTGTAAACTGGGCTGATACCGGTAAAGATCCCAAGCCTGAAGCGAGGACCAGATGAATCTTTATGTATTTGAGCAATCCCATGAGGGTGGGCTTTAGAGCGCAAAAATTCAAACATATCCCCGGTCATTCGGTAAGGAAAAAAACGAGAATATGGCCGAGTGGTCAATGTAATGACAACGCCGTTGAGCGGCTTGACCTTCCCGATGGCATTAGGCTGGCGATGACTCTAACCACCGGCAGCGATGGCGATGATTTCCACCTGATCACCATCCTCTAATTGACTCGATGTGTATTCCCGGGGAAACAGGGCTTTTTTGTTGAGCTCGACCACAACGGGCTTGTCGGCCAGTCCGAGCGTTGCCAACAGGGATGTTATCGAGGCTGGGGCATCGAGATCCTGGTCTTTTCCATTGATTGTGATTTTCATTGCTAACCGTTGGTTGTTCTTATCCACCGTGGTCGAACTCATTGCGAAAGCGGCCGAGCACACCCGTCACGATGTTGATAGCCCCGCAGACTTTGCCGCCGACCGCGCCGGGGGGCTGTCGGCGGGGCTGTCGGCGGGGTTCAGGATAGCCTCGTCCCAGTCTTTCCAGACAGACTCATAGCCTTTTTTTGCCAGCATCCGTGAAATCTCGATGATGCCCCGTTTGTCATCGATGGTAAATTGTTCGGTCGCCCGTTTGTTGCCATTGCAGGATGTTTTTTCATCCAGTTCCACCCGTTTTCCTTTGATGGTGAGGTGGAGGTCATCGGTGCCGGCTCCCGTGTAGCCGCCGGGGTCGGTTTGGGACTCTGCCGACATGTGGGTGACCCCGAGTGGCACCAGGGCATCGCGCAAAGCAGCCGGCTCCCGGGTGCTGACGACGATGCCAACGTGGGGAAAGCAGATCCTGAAGGCGCAGACGAGCTGGACGAAGTGTCGGTCGTTGAGAAACAGGTCGGGATTAGGTTCATACTGGTAGTTGCCGGCGTGGGGTCTCATGCGCGGGAACGAAACGGTAAACGACGCCTTCCAACAGTGTTTGTAGAGGTATTCAAGGTGTGATGCGAGCGCGAGAGCTTCCGTTTTCCAGTCGGCCAGTCCAAACAAGGCGCCAATGCCGATCCGGCGGAAGCCTCCGGCGTAGGCGCGCTCAGGGCACTCAAGGCGCCAGTCGAAATGTTTCTTCGGTCCCGCGGTGTGAAGGCGTCGATAGGTGTCGCGGTGATACGTTTCCTGATAGACGACCAGGCCTTCGGCTCCATGACTGACCAGTTCACCATACTGGTCGTTTTCCATGGGACCCACTTCGATGCCGATGGTCGGGATAAAGCCCTTGATGGCATCAACGCAGTCCTGGAGGTATCCCTCGGAGACAAACCTCGGGTGTTCGCCGGCGACGAGCAGGATATTGCGGAAACCGAGTTGATGAAGGTGGCGTGCTTCGGTGACGACCTGATCGACGGTCAGGGTGGTGCGAAGGATCGGGTTGTCGCGGGAGAAGCCGCAGTAGCTGCAGTTGTTGACACATTCGTTGGAGACATAGAGCGGGGCAAACAAGCGCATCGTTTTACCGTAGTGCCTGCGGGTGATGCCACGGCTCTGCAGGGCCATCCATTCCAGCTCCTCACGCGACTTGGGCGTAATGAGTTGTTCGAATTTGCCTAGCAGGGGGGATTTTTGTCCGCCATTGAATGTGTCTACAAAGCTCACGGGCGGCAATGTAGGTCTGGAGCGCCAAGTTTCAAACTCCAAATGCCGGCGAAGAGGGGCATGACGCAATATAAACCCTAAAACCCGTTTTCGGGCATCAGCGAGGAGTGGTGCTCTACAAACATCCAGCGGTTGTCGATATTGTCGTGGCGGATGGTAAAGGTAAAGCGTGCCAGGGTGGTCGTCATCGGCTCACCCTTTTTCTTGATGATGTCAAACTCATAGATTCCGGTGAAGCTGACAATGTCCGTGGTGATTTCCCGTGCGACAAACTCTGAGATCCGGCATGTGATCTCCTCACAGTCGAGAAACTTGTCATAATAAGTGCGCAACTCAGCCCGGGTGTTTCTCATGTGGCTGGCGAAGGTTCCCCAGAAAGCGTTGTCCTTCTCACAGAAGAGCAGCAGGATGGAGTCGATATCACCGCTATGGAGGTATTCTGTCCATTTTTCGACAGTTCTCCATGCAGCCTGGATGCGTGGTGTTGATAGCTCGTTCATTGCGCGGAAAGAAATATCATGTAAATGTTTACATGCAAACAAATTCATGTATTTATTTTCATATATAGATATGCCTGATCTGACTAAAAAAACCCACTGGACTTTTCTGACCAATCATTCCCACGTGATTATCTGTCTGGTCCGCAATCCCGGGATGCGAGTCAGGGATCTTGCCGTTGAGATCGGGATTACCGAGCGTGCCGTATTGCGCATTGTCGCCGAGCTGGAGGCGGAAGGGGTGCTTTCCAAGAGCAAGGAGGGGAGACGCAATACGTATACGATCGATCTGGACTTTCCATTGCGTCATCCATTAGAGTCGCAATATACTCTTCGCCAGCTTGCGAAATCGCTGAAATAGCGGCATCGAAATAGCCGTATCGATTGCCTATCTATCTTTTTAAATCACTTTGACAATGGAAATACTAACTTGGTTGGGCATCGTCGCCTGCCTGTCCCAATCGGCCATGTTCTCGGGCTCGAACCTTGCTTTTTTCTCACTGGGGCGGATGCGGCTGGAAGCGGAGGTGGAGAAAGGGAATGCGTCAGCGCTCAGGATTCTCAACCTGCGCAAGGACTCGAACTTACTGCTCTGTACGATCCTCTGGGGTAACGTCAGTGTGAACGTTCTGTTAGCTTTGCTGAGTGAATCGGTATTTGCCGGGATGGGCGGCTGGATTGGAGGGTTTGTTTTCTCGACGGTGGGGATTACCTTTTTTGGGGAAATCATGCCTCAGGCCTATTTCTCACGACACGCCTTGAAAGTGGGTGCCCGGCTCTCTCCGCTGATGCGGTTCTACGAACTGCTTCTGTTTCCCGTCGCCAAACCATGTTCCCTGATCCTTGACGGGTGGATTGGTCCCGAGGGGCCGACGTTTTACCGCGAGCGGGACATTGAGATCATCCTGGAAAAACACATCACAGAGCACAGTTCGGAAATCAGCGCCAACGAGGGCAGGGGGGCGCTGAACTTCCTCGATCTGGACGACCGCTTTGTCGTGAGTGAAGGCAGCGAGATCAACCCTGAAACGATCTTCACCTCGCCGGTGAACTTGGATCTTCCGATCCTGCCTAACCCGGACACCGACGAAGGTCGCGCGTTGGTGAAATCCCTCACCAAGCATCCCAGCCTGTGGGCGGTGATTGTTGGTGAGCGTGGCAAACCCCAACTCGTGGTCAATACCACGGAGTATTTATCGAGCCTTTATGCCAGGGAGCAAGCCTCCGATAGCGCCTTGGCACCGGAGGTGGATATCTACGATTTCTGCCATCGCCCGGTCGTTGTCACCGATGAAAAAACAACGCTTGACGAAGTGTTAGGCGAGTTTGTGGTCGAGGCCACTGATCAGCACGACCACGTAGTCGACCGCGATGTGGTCATCTACTGGACAGATGAGCAAAAGCGCATTGTCACCGGCGCGGATATTTTTGGCCGACTTCTCAAGGGGATTGCGAGGCGGGAAGATGATTGAGACGGCCGAGGGTAATACGCAGTCAGCTGCTCATCGGATGCGAGGCGTGAAACGGGGTGTCGGTGTGGACGGATGGGGGCGGAATTGAGGATTGACACGGATTCGGTGGGAGGGTGAGACTCAGGCCCTCATTATTATGGATTGGGAAGTTATTGCCGTTTACATCATTCTGGTTGCCGCGGTAGTTCTGTTTGTGACGGATCGGGTGAGGACGGACATCGTGGGGATGCTGATCATCTCCGTGTTGGGGTTGCTGGGTATCCTGAAGCCAAAGGAGTTGCTGATAGGTTTTAGCAATCAGGCACTGGTAACGATAGCCGCGATGTTTGTGCTTAGTGCGGCACTGATGCGAAGCGGGCTGGTGGCGGCGTTGGGAGGGAAACTCACGGAGTGGTCCAAAGGCAGTCCACTACGATTCCTCGTGCTCTCGTTGTTTGCTGTCTGTTTCATGTCGGCTTTTATCAACAACACACCCGTGGTGGTGGTGTTTATTCCGGCTGTGTTGACGGTTTGCAACCGGTTAGGGCAGAGCCCCTCGAAATTCCTGATGCCGATTTCCTTTGCTTCGATGTTAGGGGGCAGTGCGACCTTGATTGGAACTTCATCGAACATCCTGGTGTCCTCCCTGTCTGCGGATGCTGGTTACGGCGAGATCGGGATGTTTGAATTTACCGTGCTGGGCGGTGTGATTGTGGTGGTCGGAATGCTCTACCTCATCCTGTTTTCCCAACGATTGCTGCCGACGAGGACCACCATTGCATCGACTCTTACCGCCGAGGACGCCAAGGAATACATCACCCAGGTGAGAATCGGCGCGGAGTCCCACATGGTGGGCTGCCGTCTGGAGGATACCCCCCTGGCCAACGCCAGTGTGCGGGTGGCCGAGCTGATCCGGGGGGAGCGAATCCAGCGGATGAATAAAACCACCGTGCTGGAAATCGGTGACATTCTCCTCATCCGCGGTGACCTGAACAAAATACTTGAGTTGGAGCGCAAGCACGAGATCAGCATCTCGACGGATGAGAAGGAGGGTGATGCTGAAGTGAAACGCGTTGAAATGACGGTCTTTGAATTGATGATCGCGCCTGATTCCCGACTGATCGGTCAGACGGCCCGGGAGATCAGGTTTCGCGAGGAATACGATGTCTCGGTATTTGCCTTGCAGCGGCGCGGTCGCCACCACCAGCGCGATATCACCGATTTGGAACTCAGAATGGGGGATATTCTGCTCGTGAGAGGAACGATGAGTGCGCTGGCCGAACTCCGTAAACATCACGAATTCATCCTGCTCGAAGGAGCACATGACCGGGTGATCGAGCGGCACAAGGCTCCCGTGGCACTGGGGGTCATACTCGCCATTGTCGGGCTGGCTGCCTTTGGTCTGTTCCCGATCAGTGTGCTGGCGCTCACCGGGGCGGCGATTCTGGTTTTAACCAAAGTGCTGACGCCACGCGACGCCTATCGGTCGATCGATTGGCCCGTGTTGATCCTTATTGCCGGAATGATCGCCCTGGGCAATGCCATGGGTAAAACCGGAGCCCTCGACATCGCCGCTGACTCCCTGGTGGGGACCGTGGGTAAAATGGGGGCTGGCCCGACGTTGTGGATCTTCTACTTTATGACGGCCGCACTGAGTCTGTTGATACTCAACAAGCCAGCGGCCGTACTCTGCACGCCTTTGGGGATCTTGCTGGCAACCCAGCTCGGGGTCGACGGCAAGCCCTTTATCATGGCGGTCGCCTTTGCTGCCTCTACAGCGATGGCAACACCGATGGGCTACCAGACCAACCTGCTGGTTTATGGCCCCGGGGGGTATACTTACCGTGATTTTGTCTATTTCGGTTTGCCGCTCAATATCCTGATCGGCGTTATCGCCTGCACCATCATCCCGTTCATCTGGCCGTTCTAGCTGCGCCGGGAGCCTGGACGGAATGCCCCGCTTCAACCTGTGCTGGTTCGGGTCCAAGTAAATCACAGCATGCAGGAGCCTCGAGCGGGGGGGCAGCCTGGCCATCATTTGTCAAACGAAGTGCGTTTTCACGTATTTGGAAATTGGAATTATTGCTGAAGCGTAGTAATATGGGGCGCGATGTTACAATTCATTGGACAAGGAGGACCATTTGCCTACGTGCTGGCACTGCTGGCGTTTGTAAGTATGCTGTTGATTTTGGAGAGGATTTTCTTCTTCCAGAAAGTAAAAATCAATGTGGGTGACCTGCTGCTGGGCTTGGCAAACCATGTGCGTAAAGGCGCATTTGCCGAAGCCCTTCACGAGGCCGCGCGCGCGCCCGGTCCCACCGCCCGCGTTGCCCATGCGGTGCTGATGAGAAAGAACCTGCCCCGGCGTGACCTGCGGGATGTCGCCCAGGAAGCGGGTCAGTTGGAAGTCCCCAGGATGGAACGCAACCTCCGGGCCATCTACGGTGTGGCTCTCGTCGCCCCCTTGGTGGGAATGTTGGGAACGGTTAGCGGACTGGTAAAAACCTTTATGGCGGTGAGTGAGGAAAAAGGCTTTGCCTCGCCGGCGGAAATGTCCGGAGGGGTGTACGAAAGCCTCATCACGACGGGGCTGGGCCTTGCCATCGCCGTGCCGGTTTACCTTTTCTACCTGTTCTTTTACGGAAGGGTGAAGCGTATGGTGCATCGCATTGAACGTGCTGGCATCGAAATGGTCAACATTGTCTGCGATGCCCGGGAACAGGCTGAAATCGTTTCGTTCCGTAAAGAGGCCGAAGAGATTTCCGCGCACAACAAGAAAACGGGTAAGAAATGAAACTCGAGATGACATTGCCGTCGACCCCGGGTTTCCTCCACACAATTCCCGGACTCGACATCATCGCCCTCATTCTGGTGTTCCCCTTGTTAGGGCCGTCGTTTGTCCAGCAAACAGGAATCGACGTGCAGGTGCACGAGTCTCCATGGCGCTACGAGCAGATGGACAATCCCGTGGTAGTGACCCTGGGGGCCAGCCGTGATGACGCGGGAACCCCCATGTGGATCAATAAAAACCTCGTGCCGATGGAGAACCTGGAAGCGGAAATACACAAACTACGCAGTGAGGAAGGGGGGGACACCATCACCACTGCGGTACTCCGCTCGGATGTCTCTGTTCCCAGCGGCGTGGAGAAAGAGGTGATGAATAGAATTCTGAAACTGGGATTGAATTGTGGTTTGGTTGGGAGGCCGATCGGAAAGGACGACAGGTGACATTGCTGGCCGGACTTGATGGACGGGTTCTTCGGGTACAGGTTTTCACAGCATCACAACACAGGGTATGATGTATTTCTTACGTAAGAAAAGGCAGAAAAGGGATCGCGAGGCGGGCCTGATCTTCCTGTGGCGTGGCTCTAGAAAACACCACCTTGGAAAAATCATCGCGCTCATGGTAGCGGTGGGCTTTTTTGCATTCACTGTCTACGCCATCAAGATTGATGAAATCAAGCCGCCCTTGCTTTCCAAAAGGGAAGGGCTCGTGATCATGCTGACCGAGGACGACCCGAACTGCCAGTCACTGATGCTGCAGGTCGAAGAGCGCTCACCCTTTCCTGTGCGTTGGGATCCTGTTTATGATCCGGAAATAATGACCCGTATCGACCATGCTAAAAACCATCTCCTCGGGAAAATCTGGAACTACGATGCAGCCCTGAATCCATTGCCCGAGGAGCAGGTCGCCCGTGGATTGCCAACTATCATCGAACCTCATCATGGCCTGTTGGGACGGGTGGCGGACCCGTGGCGTCAGGCTGGATTGGCCCATGGGGCGGAGTTGCGGGGGGACCTTTTTGTTCGCGCCAAGCTGATTGCCATCGGCACCCTGAAAAACAGGATTATTCAGGACGAGGTGCCACTCCCCTTGGACCTAGTCGCCGACAACTGGCTCGGGCAGACGTTCCGCTTTCAAATCCGCTTGGATGCCAAGGGCTTTGTGACCAGTTGCATTCCTCTACTCGGTGGAACAGCCGATGCCCCGCAGGTCACGGACCGACACAAAAACCTCGCCGCCTGGATCCGCACCCAGTCATTCAAACCGGCCGAGTCAGCAGGCAGACTGCCGGGTGGTGGACAACTTGAACTCCAAATCGAAGCAAGCAGGGAATGATTGAGCTAACGTTGGAAGAATTTTTCCTCTGGGTGGTTGGTGTCGCCATGCTGATCATTGGGTTTTATTCGCTGGGTGCCGCGCTCAAACGAAGATCCACCATCCGTGCAAGGCAGTTACAGATCATGCGCTGTCGCGCCTGTGGCCATGTGTATCAGGACCGCAGCAGGGACCGTTCCCCCGAGTGCCCTGAGTGCGGTCGGGCCAACGACCGTGGAGATTCCCGCCGACTCGGGTGAGGTACAGTCGTTATCGAGGCTTGCACTCATGCCGATCTACTGGATAATGCGCGCATCGCGCGACGGTGCTGTCACATCGGTGGCAGTCGGGATCATGCGGGTTCAATCCACATTATAAACATATGTACGATCGTAGAGTTGTCATCACAGGTATCGGGGTTCTCAGTCCTCTTGGAAATGATTTGCAGAGTACCTGGGATGGTCTCAAAGCAGGTAAAAGCGGTATTGGGCCGATCACATTGACTGATCCAGAGCCGTATGCATCGAAAATTGCCGGTGAAGTCAGGGGCTTTGACCCTGCGCCATGGTTTAACAACCCCAAAGACGCCCGCCGCTGCGATCGATATGCCCAGTTTGCTATCGCGGCATCCAAGATGGCGGTCAATGACGCCAAGCTCGATGACGAAGGCATCAACCGCGATCGCGTTGGCGTGATGCTCGGTAGTGGTATCGGCGGTCTCGGCACACTCGAAACCGAGCATGAAAAACTTCTTACACGCGGAGCCTCCCGCGTTTCTCCCTTTGTGATACCGATGATGATTTCCAACATCGCCAGCGGTATTCTTTCGATGGAATACGGTTTTGGTGGACCCAACATGGTGATCGTCACCGCCTGTGCCACCGCCAACCACAACATCGGGGAAGCCTGGAGGATGATCAAGTTCGGTGATGCCGATGCCTTTGTCTGTGGTGGTGCCGAGGCCAGTATCCTGCCCATGGGCCTGGCTGGGTTCAGTAACATGAAGGCACTCAGCACACGCAACGACGAGCCAGAGCGTGCATCCCGTCCGTTTGATACGGGTCGTGACGGGTTTGTCATGGGTGAAGGTGCTGGTGTGGTTGTGATCGAGGAATACGAACATGCGAAAAAGCGTGGTGCTACCATCTATGCTGAACTTGCCGGATACGGTATCAGCGGCGACGCCTATCACATGACGTCACCTCACCCCGAGGGCTTGGGAGCTGCTCGCTGCATGGACATGGCGCTACATCATGCCAAGATGAATCCTGAAGAAGTCACCTACGTAAACGCCCACGGAACATCCACTCCTCTGGGAGACATCTGTGAATCCAAGGCGATTAAAAAGAGCTTCGGCAACCACGCCAAGGACGGACTGATCGTCAGCTCCACCAAATCCATGACCGGTCACTTGCTCGGTGCCGCAGGAGGGGTGGAACTTGCCGCTTGCCTCATGGCGATCAAGGACAACGTGATACCTCCAACCATCAACCTGGAAAACCAGGATCCCGAATGCGACCTCGACTACACACCGAACGTTGCCCGCGAGGTGAAAGTCAAGGCGGCGCTCAGTAACTCCTTCGGCTTTGGTGGCCACAATGCTTCCGTGCTGGTGCGCGAGATCGACTAATGGAGCACAGCTACAAACGCCGCGTTCAGTTCGCCGATACCGATGCGGCGGGGGTGGTGCATTTTTCCCGCCTCCTTTGTTATGCCGAGGAGGCGGAACATGATTTGCTGGAAAAAGCAGGTATCCCGCTCCTCTCCGGCGGTGGCTGGCCGCGGGTGCATGTCGATTGCGACTACCTCGCCCCGGTAAAGGTAGGCGACACCGTGGACGTCACTATTTCCCCGGTGAAAACCGGCCGAAGTTCCGTGCAGTGGTCGTTTTCCATGAATTCTAACGGAACTCCAGTCGCAAGAGGCAATATGAAAACCGTCCGCGTGGACGACCATGGCACCCCAGTGGAACTCGATCCCAACTGGCGGAAAATCCTGACGCCCGACCCCTGACCCCTGACCCCCGACCGCTACTTCGCAAGAAGCTCCTCCAGCATGGTCATGGTGACGTGGTAGGAAATGGTTAAACTCTCGGCTGAGATAAGCTCCATGTCATCGCCTTCCTGATGCCACCAATGGCTGTCAGAAAAATCCGCACCGATGATATCGATGGTGGGAACGCCCGCCTTGTTCAGGAAAAGATGGTCGTCGATGATGGCTCCCTCGGGGTTGTTGGCTGTCGGTTTAATCTGGGTAAAGTGTTTGCTGTAGCCGTGTTTTTCAGCGGCACTCATCAGGCTGGTTTTCAATGCGGCTGGTGTATCACCCGGGATGGCCACCTTGAGGTTTTTGTGGCCAACCATATCGAGCACGATGCCAAAGTCAGGTTTGGGGGTTCTGCCGTAGAGGGTGATGGCGTAGGCGCGGCTGCCGTAAAGCCCGTCTGTCGGCGTGATATGCTCCCCGAAGGCTTCCTCACCGTCGAAAAAGACGACCTCCAGCTGCTTGGCGAGTCCGGGGTGGTTTTTCGCCAGACTGGCAGCCAGTTCGATGATCAGCGCACAGGCGGATGCCGCGTCATCGGCTCCGAGGAAATTGGGGATTCCCGGGATCTGTTTGGAATCGAGATGGGCTCCGAGAATACCTTTGGTCGGGAGCTTTTTCAAATCCTCCAGAGACGCCAGCTCACCGGGTTGGTAGCGGGCGATGAGGTTGACAAAGGTGCGCTTCCCGACGGGGGTGTTGCGCTCGATTGACTGGCTCATCGTACTCCAGCCGTGTTTGGCCAGCTCGCTGGAAATGTATGCCCGGGCTTTGGCCAACCCTGGTGAATCAGCCGGGCGGGGGCCGCAGGCCAGGATGGCTTCGGTGTGTGCGTAGGCGGCTTTGCCGTGCTTGTCTGCGGGACCGCCATGTTGCCAGAGCAGATAGACGCCGGTCATGGCAGCGAGGATGACGAGGGCAACAACAAGTTTGGCTTTCACGGCGCGTAGTGAATAAAGGAACCGCAGCGAGAGCAATCTTAAAGTTGGATGCCTAACAAGTCCAGGATGCGTTGCAGGTCGTCATTGCCGTAGTAGGTAAGTTCGATTTTCCCTTTTTTCGGGCTGTGGTTCACCTTGACCTCGGTGGCAAAACGTTCGCGCAGGGAGCTTTGGATCTGTTTGATCACGGCATCAGCCTCGCGGCTGGTGGTTTTGCCCGATTTGTTCTTCTTCGGGTTGGTCAGCTCCTTGACGAGCTTCTCAGCGGCGCGGACGGTGAGGGATTTTTTCAGAATCTGGTCTGCCGCCAGTCGTTGCAAGTCGTGATCCTTGATCGAAAGGATGGCTTTGGCGTGCCCGACACTGAGGCGTTCATGTGCCACGTGGTCCCTGATGCTGGGGTCGAGTTCCATCAAGCGCATGGCATTGGCCACGGCGGCACGGGATTTGCCCACGCTCTTGGCGATGGTTTCCTGTTTCATCTCAAACTCCTTGGCGAGCCGCACATAACCCTGGGCCTCTTCAATGGGGTTGAGGTCCTTGCGCTGGATGTTTTCGATCAGAGCCATCTCCAGGACCTCATGGTCGGTGGCCTCGCGGATAACGATGGGCACTTCCTTGAGCCCGAGTTCCTTGGATGCGCGCCAGCGGCGCTCTCCTGCGATGAGTTCCATCTTGCCGTTGACCTTGCGGACAATGAGTGGCTGGATGATGCCGTGTTGGCGAATCGACTCCATCAGCTCATCGAGCTGGCCCTGGACAAACTGCTTGCGCGGCTGTAACGGGCTTGGCAAGACCTCGTCGATCGCTACATGTGAATCAGGCCGCGGTGCATCCTTTGCCGAAGTTGTGTCGTTGGCAGACGGCTGTTTTTTAATCAAAGCCCCCAGTCCTTTTCCCAATGCCTTTTTTGCCATAGGGGGGCAGGATAGACGCATTAGTACCAATATTGCAAAGCCGATTTTGAAAGATTTTTAGAAAACTAGACCGGAAGGGTTGATTATACACGGATGGGGGTCGGCAAAGCCCCCCCCGGGTCCGGCTGGTTGCATGGTTGTTGATGTGATGCACGGCTTGACTTTCCAGCCAGCCGGGGGAATGAATAGGGGCAGACACATCCTATGAATACATTTGTTTGCCCATTTCTCGCCATATTGATGGTATGCGCCCCTGTCCATGCTCTCCATGCCGAGCGGGTTGTCGTGGACCCGGCCATTGCTGTCTCAGCCCAGGAAGCTGTGCAGAAGCTTGGCACGGAGATGATGAAGGGGAATTTCAAATACGGCCAGGACCGGATGTACCCGCGATGGAAAAGGCGGCTGGCCAAGCGTGTGGGCGGGATGGACAAGCTTGAGGCGCAGTTGCTTGCCGCCACCCAGCAGCGCCTCAACATGAGGCTGACGGTTACCGCATATCGCGCGGACCGGCCGACGGCATTTTTTGATGTCTGGAAATCCAAGAAAATCGACCCCGAGACAGGCCTTCCGGTCAAGGATGCATCGGGTCAGGAGATCATTGTTGAGCACTGGCTAGCCATCGTGCCGACGACAACGCGGGTCAAGGTGCCGGATATGCAGCAAGGTGGAAAAATACGGGTGCTGGAAGAGCAGAGCTATACCGTCGCCATATCTGAAAAGGGGGCGAACGACTGGTATTTTCTCACGGGGATGAAGCCGACGCTCCAAGACTTGCGCAGCCTGTTTCCCTCCTTGCCCGGCGATGAAAAAGAACTCGGTTTGCCCGAGTCGAGCGCCCGTGAGATTGAGTAAACACAAGCCGATGCCTCCTGTGCATCCCTCTGATTTATGTCCAAAAAGAAAAAACTACAGCGCGAGGCCAAGCTGGTTCGCAAGATGAAAAAACTTTACGAGCGCGCCCAGAGTGACTGGTGTGAGGTGCGGGGGTCGGAGATCCACGGTCGGGGCGTCTATGCGACCAAGGATATCCCCGGGGAAACCGAAGTGATCGAATACGTCGGTGAACCCATCAACAAGGAAATCAGCGAAGACCGCGCCTGGGATCAATACGCCCGCCACGAGGAGCACGGCGATGCCGCCGTCTATATCTTTACCCTCGATAAGCAATGGGATATCGATGGTAATGTGCCCTGGAACACCGCCCGCCTGATCAATCACTCCTGCGATCCTAACTGTGAGGCGTGGATCATAGGTCGGCGCGTTTACATCTACTCGCTTCGTGATATCAAGGAAGGCGAGGAGCTGACCTTCGACTACGGTTTTGATATCGAGTGTTACGAGGACCATCCATGCCGATGTGGCAGCGATCACTGTGTCGGCTACATCGTCACCCAGGAGCAATGGCCTGAACTGCGCAAAAGGCTGGCTAAGAAAAAGGGCAACAAAGCGAGCGCTTGAACCCGCATATTTTCCAACATGAATTACGCTGAAAAACTTGCAAACCGCATCGCATCCGTTGGCTCGCGACTTTGTGTGGGCATCGACCCAAGGCCCGAGCTTTCGGGAGGTATCGACACCGTGCCGGACTTCCTGCGTCGACTCGTCGGGGAGACCGCCGAATATGCAGCAGCCTTCAAACCCAACATGGCCTACTTCGAGGCGATGGGGCTGCGCGGCATCGAAATCCTTCAGGAAATGCTGCAAGAGATGCCGGGCGAAGTCCCCGTGATCCTGGATGCCAAGCGGTCTGACATCGGGGAAACCCAGAGGTATTACGCGAAGTCGTATTTCGAAAATTGGAGCGTCGATGCGGTGACTCTCAATCCCTTTTTAGGTTATGATTCCATCGAACCCTTCCTCGATTGGGAAGGCAAGGGGATCTATTTGTTAGCCGTGACCTCCAACGCGGGCAGTGCCGATTTCCAACGCCAGAAGCTCGCCGATGGCCGCTACGTTTTTGAACTCGTCCAGGAACTCGGCAAACGCGCCGCCGCAGAAAACCGGGCCACCGACGTCGGCTACGTCGTCGGTCTCACCAACGCCAGCGAGGAAGTGCTCGACCGCATCGTCGACAGCCCGCTCCTCATTCCCGGCCTCGGTGCCCAGGGCGGCGACCTCGCCAGTCTGCAAGGTAGAAACAGAACCGCTCCGGATGTCGTTAACGTCTCCCGCGGCATCAGCTACGCCGACACCGAAAAATCATTCACGCAAAAAGCGAAGCAATGGAGTGAGCAGTTGGCGGTCTGAGCTGCGATAGTTTTTGGGATTAGCTAAAGTAGGGTAACTTTGTAAGTTGCCGGCAACCCAAGGAATAATCAAGCCAAGCACGAAGCATCCACCAAGTTTGTCGGCAACTTACAAAGTCGCCCTACTTTTTGGCTACGGCATGTGTTGTTTCAATTGCCCCGCCATCCATTTACTGAATTTCTCTCCACCGGTTTCCCCAAGGTGGTAGCCGTCTGAAAAATCCGCCTCGGTCATGCCGTCGATGCTGCGGGCGTCGAGCACCTTCATACCGTATTTCTCGGCGAGCTCAGTCGCGGCCTCGTTGTAATCCCAGACTTCGGGCTGGGGCATCGGCACAAACCAGACTTCAACCCCATACTCCTTGCAGCGTTGGATAAAGCGTTCCATGCGCTGGTAGGTTTCCTTCGCTTGACCTGAAGCATGGCCGCTTTCCTTGGCCCGACGTTCAGCCGCCGCACTGATCAGCTGGTTGTTTTTATTCACTCCGTTGCGGTAGTCGGATACCACCGTGTAGAGGATGCCTAACTGGTGTTCAGGCTGGTCGCCTTCGAGCGCGCTGATGTTACAGAGAATCGATTGGGCGGTCTGGTGGAATCCCATATCCTCTGTTTTCCACAGGTTGGGAAGGTCTTTGGTGGTGACAAAATGGCGGGATAAACGGCGCAGTTTGATCGGCTCCTGATCGTGGATGTGATGGGCGACAAATCCGACCACAATCAGGTCAGGATGGCTGCCTTCGGTTTCAAAATACCGACGGTAAAGGTAAACCCAGTCGAGCATCGCCGTGCCTACAGGCGTGATCTTGGTCGATTCAATTTCCGGCCCTCCAATCGCTGCCAGTTCTTGGTGAACCGTCTCTTCCTGAAGTCCGTGCATCATCAGTGAGTTACCAAAGAAAACCACGCGGGGTTTGCCCGACTCCCCGGCCCGTTTTTCGAGGTCTTCAATGACCGAGGGAAAGGCGTGGATGTGTTCCCGGTCGTAATCAAGCGTCGGCGCGATGATTCTCGCGATGATTTCCAACAGAATAATAAATCCAACCAGCACCGCCACCACGCGCAACTCCTGCTTGAACGACGGCGCATGGGCATCGTTGGGCAGGGCATCGTAATCGTGAGGCATAGTTTGAAGAGTTTAAAACTGGAAATAAATAAACTGCCCGAACACAGGCGGCGGAAAGACAATCAACATAAAAACAATATAACAGTAAGCAGCCGCCCGCCAGCCCCAGCGAACGGTTTCAAGATGGCGCAGCGAGTGGTATTTGTTGAGCCACACTTCGTACACCATCAACGGGCCACAGAAGAAAGCAATCATACCGAGCCCGTAGCGCGACAACGCGGTCATCTCCTGCTGCGTAAAAATAAGCCGCAGCATCTCCCAGGCCTGGGCAAAAGAATCAGCCCGGAAAAACAGCCAGGTCAGGCAGACGAGGTGGAAAAAGAAAAGGGTCGCAACCACCCGGCCCCATAGTTTGGGCAGGGTGAACCTGTCACCCAGGGCACGGTAGATACACAGGATGATCCCATGCAGCCCCCCCCAGACGATAAACGTCCAGCCTGCGCCATGCCAGAGGCCGCCGAGCAGCATCGTGAGCATCAGGTTGCGATAAACTTTCGCGGAGCTTCCCCGGTTGCCACCGAGCGGGATATATAAGTAGTCGCGCAGCCAGGACGACAGGGAGATATGCCACCGCTGCCAGAAATCCGACGGGTTGCGTGCCAGGTAGGGCATCCTGAAATTCGTCATCAGGTCGATTCCCAACCACTTGGAAACGCCGCGTGCGATCGATGAATAACCGGCAAAGTCACCGTAGATCTGGAAGGCGAAACAATAGATCCCCACCAGCGCATCCGTGCCGGTGATGTCTCCTTTTCCAGCCCCAAAAATGCCGTCGGTGATGAATCCCAGGTTGTCGCCGATCACCACTTTTAACAACAGTCCCATCAGGATCAAATTCAGCCCCTCGGAGAAATCCCCCGTCCGCTGCCTGCGCGGATGGGTGATCTGCGGCAGCAACGAGGACGATCGCTCGATCGGCCCCGCCACCAACTGCGGGAAATAGGCGACGTAGAGCGCAAAATCCGTCAGCGAGTGGGTTGCCTTCACCTGTCCCCGGTAGACATCAATCGTGTAGGACATCGTCTGGAAGGTGTAGAACGAGATCCCCACCGGCAACACGATGTTGAGGATATGCATGTTCACATGGAACCCGAGCCAGCCCAGCGCTTCAGCCGCACTCTCTGTGAAAAACCCGTAGTATTTGAAAAAGCCAAGCAGCCCGAGCGAAACAATGGCGGAGGCCACCATCAGCCAACGGTGCTGCTTCGGGCTGTCGCTCTTCTCAATCCCAATCGCCGTGTAGTAATTCACCAGCGTCGTGGTCAGAATCAGCGGCAGAAACCGCCAGTCCCAGCAGCCGTAGAAATAATAACTCGCCACCAGCAGCAGCACATTCTGCCCACGGTGGGGCAACAGCCGATAGATCGCCCAGACCAGGGCGAGAAATATCCAGAAGGCATAGCTGTTGAAGAGCACGCGCTGTGTGTAGGTTCTAAATTCCAAATTTCAAACTCCAAATAGCAAATACCAAGCCATGCATTGACGTGGGAGGCTGCTTGGCTTTGAATCCAGACGATGGCAGCAGAAAACGTGGTGAGATGGTTACGCGAGTGTTATCGCGAGGACCGTGCGCGCTCCGGGGTGGGGGACTTCATGGGGAGCAAGGTGCTGCACCAACGCGTGCTCAAAGGAAACGAACAGCTCGCCTCCGGGGATCTGCCCGAGATTGTGCTGCCCCCGTCCTACGGTGAAAAAGCCGCCCCGCACGCAGCCCTTTACCGGCGCGAACAGGAAGTGGTTTACGCCTGCCTGTTCCTCTGCGGCCAGCACGAGGGTAAAGCCGTCCGTGCGCCGCTTGTTTTCTATCAAGCTGAGTTTCCAGCGGAAAACCAGGCCGCCCTGACCATCCAAACCAACCGCTGGCGTATCAATCCGCGGGCGCTGGAAATCCTCGAAACCGATCCCGACCTGCTTTCGGACATCCTCCGTGGTGGCGAACTCACCGATGGGGTGATCGGCGCCATCCGCGATTGGTGCGCGCAGCTTGGGGTGCAGGCGGAGGCTCTCTGGCAGTGGCCAACACTCGCCGACCGCACTGCCATCAACGAGGCGGCCCGACACCCCCGGCTGACCTTGCTGCCTGCCGCCGCCGTCGGCATCATCCCACGCTCAGTTTCCTCGCGCGGTGTGCTGGATGAGCTCGACATCCTGACCTCCTTGGGGAAAAGCGCATGGTCCAAGCCGTTGGGGATTATGTTAGGTGTGGCTCCGATGCAAACCTACCCGCATGCCGACTCTTTTTCCGCCGTGCCTGCACTTCTCAGTCAGTCACAGGAACGTATCCTTGCCTCATCCCGGATCAATCCCGTGACGCTCTGCCACGGGCCTCCGGGGACCGGTAAGTCGTTTACCATCGCCGCCATCGCACTGAATCATGTCGCGCGTGGCGAGACTGTGCTGGTCGCCTCCGGTAAAGACCACGCGGTCGATGTCGTACATGAGAAAATCGATACCATGTTAGGCGGCGAAGAGGTCACCGTCAGGGCGGGTCGACAAGGCCATCTCGTCCAGCTCAAGCGTTTCATCGAAGCATTCCTCGCTGGCCAGATGACCGCCGACCTGCCCTTCGAAGAAGAACTGGAGGCTCTGTATTCCCAGCTGAACAACACCATGCGTGACCTTCATGCCGATGAGTTGGAGCTTGAGGCGGAATGGTCGAAAGCTCTGTCGCGCGGTGAGTTGCTGGCCAACCCCAACCCGAACTGGATCGACCGGATCAAGCAGGCATGGGCAAAAAACCGCGTGCAAAACCGCAAGCTGCTGATGGAGCTCACCAGCTATCTCAACGATCTCTACATCCAGCGTGAACGGCAGTTGGGAACCTACCTCCGGAAACAACGCAAGCGTCTGCTCTTCGATGCTTACCGGGAAAAGAAAACCCACAAAAACTTCAAACTCATGCTCCATGCCCTGCGGAAATACCGGGGCAGTGAGCAGGAGGAGGTGTTCCGTTCGATGGATGTCACTTCGGTTCTCTCAGCCTTGCCGGTGTGGCTGGTCAACCTCGAGGACGTCCACCGGGTTCTTCCCATGGATAAGGAACTCTTCGACGTGGCGATCATCGATGAGTCAAGCCAGTGCGATCTCGCCAGCGTGCTGCCGATCATGCAACGCGCCAAACGTCTGGTCATCGCAGGCGATACCCGCCAGCTCCGCCATATGTCCTTCCTCGCCAAATCCCGACAACACACGCTGGCAGCTGAGCTAGGTGTAGGCGCCGATGAGCAGGAACGCTACAACTACCGCGATATCAGTCTGATGGACCACGCCGCCGCCATGGTTGAGAGCCACGACCAGATAGGCTTCCTCAACGAGCACTTTAGAAGCACCCCGCGCATCATTGCCTTTAGCAACAAACGCTTCTATCAGAACTCCCTGCAAGTCATGCGCGAGCGACCCTGGGAGAATCAGGAATCCTCCCTCAAGGACACTCGTGTCCCGGGCCTGCGTGATGAAAATGGAGTCAACTCCGCCGAGATGGATGCCGTTTTCAAAGACCTGCTGACGCTCTATTACCAGTCTCAACATCTCCCCGACACCCATTGCCCAAGTGTGGGTATCCTCTCGCCCTTCCGCAACCAGGTCGAAGCCATCCGTGCGCGTTTGCAAGAGGAATTCTGCCAGAAGAAACTTCACCGGATACTGCATGCGCACCGGCTGCTCATCGGCACCGCACATAGTTTCCAGGGTGAGGAGCGCGATGTCATGTTTATCTCGCTCTGTGTGGATCAAAACGTGGGCTGCTCGACGCTCCGGTTCCTCGAACGGGAGGATGTGTTCAATGTCTCCATCACCCGGGCGAAATCGATGCAGCTTGTCTACCGGTCATTGGATGCCAACCAGTTGCCGGCGCATAGTTTGTTAGGCGAATACATCCGTCAGCTTGATGTTGATGACCGCCCGCACGGGCAGCGATGCGGCGCTGACCAATTCGCCGAAGAAGTCGCCGCCGCCCTGCACGAACGCGGTATCGAAGTCCGCCCCTGCCAACGCGTCGCCGGAGTCAGTGTGGATCTACTGCTGATGGAAAACGACAACGTCATGGGTGTTGATCTCATCGGCTACCCCGGAGAAACCTTCCCCGCTGTCGATCTCCATCGCTGCAAGGTCCTCCGCCGCGCCGGCTTCCGCCTCCTCCCCCTGGGCTACACCGAGTGGAAAACCCAGAAAAACCACGCCCTAACAGTCATGGTCCACGAGCTCCGCCACGACACCCGCTACCGGTAGGCCCCACGATACGCGCCGGGTGCCATGCCGACGGTGGATTTGAATTGTCGGGTGAAGGCGGATTGGTCGCCGTAGCCGCAGTCGAGGGCGATGTCGATGATGGCTTTGTCGGTATTAGTAAGCATTCGGGCGGCGGCTTCGATGCGTGTTTTGCGGATGAACTGGGAGGTGGTGAGTTTAAACACCTTGCGCATCCGGCGTTCTAACTGGGTGAGGGTGAGTCCCGCTGTTTTGGCAAGGGATGAGGGTTTGAGGTCGTCTGAATAATCATGTTGGATGCGTTCGATTACCTTGGCCAGACCAGCGAATCGCAGGTCTTCATCGCCGGGGGTTAACAGGTCACGCGAAATCGAGGCCAAGCCAATGACGGTTCCGTTTTTCCCCACCAAGGGGATCTTGCTAGCCAGATACCAACCGACCGAGCCGTCGCGGTTGAAGATGAGCTCCAGCTGGTCGCGGATTTCGCGCCCTTGCCGGAAGACGACTTCATCCTGTGCCTGGTAGGTGGCGCAGAGATGGGGCGGAAAGAGATCGACGGCTGTTTTGCCGAGGATTTCATCGACGGATCTGAGGCCAAGACGCTCGGCAAAGGCCGGGTTGGCGGAAATATAGAGACCATCCAGGTTTTTCATACAAAACACAATATCCGGAACCTCGGCAAATAGCCGCTCAGCTACCAAGGGGGTAGCGAGTTGCGCGAGGAACTCATTGCGCAGACGGTTGACTGTGGCATGTGGGATGGCAGGCACGACGGGATTGAATCATGTATCGGGACGAAAATATAGAATGATTTTTGCCGAGATCGACGAGGGGTGTGGTGATATCGGTCAAGACGATCACCGTGGTTTCTGTATACAATTCTCGAGATGAAGAAAAATTCTATCCAAGAGCGCCTGCAAGAGGTGAAAACCAATGAACTTTCAGAGGAACAAGTCGGAGACCTGGCCGTTGACCTGGCGGCCGAAATCCTCAAGATATCGAATCGTGGCCAAAAACTCTCCGAGCGTTACCAGGGGTGGAAGATGGCACGCATGATGGACGACCCGATGGGTAAAACGCTGACCCTCGCCATGGCCGACCAGGTGTTCCGTTCTCCCACCGATTCCCGTTCGGCATCCCAGTTCCGTTACCTGATTAGCGAGTATGGAATTCCCACCTATTTGCCCATACACGAGCAAGTGGCTATGCGCCTGGGTAGTCTGGCCTCTGCGGCAGCACCCGATATGGTGATGCCTGCGATCACCTGGAAAATGCGTGGTGAGAGCAGTAGCGTGATTCTTCCCAGTGAGGACGAGCTTCTCACTCCGCACATGCGCAAACGCAAGGCGCAGGGTATCCGGATGAATATCAACCAACTGGGTGAGGCGATCCTTGGTGAGGAAGAGGCAGCCAATCGTATGGACCAAGTGGTCGCACGCCTCGAGAGCGAGCATTGCGAATACATATCGGTGAAAATATCCGCCATATTCAGTCAGATCAACCTGGTCGCCTATGACCAGACACTGGAGCAAATCAAGCAACGCCTCCGCCGGCTCTATCGCACGGCACAGGCAAATACCTTCACCCAGAACGATGGCACACAGTCGCCCAAATTCGTCAACCTCGACATGGAGGAATACCGGGACCTGCATCTGACCTGTGATGCATTCAGGCAGGTGCTGATGGAAGACGAATTCCTAACATTGAGAGCCGGTATCGTATTACAGGCTTACCTTCCGGATTCCCACGAGGTGCAGAAATGCCTCACCGACTGGGCCCGTCAACGGGTGGAGCAGGGCGGGGCAACCATCAAAATCCGTATCGTCAAAGGAGCCAACCTCGCGATGGAACAAGTGGAGGCGAGTCTGCACGACTGGGAACTTGCCACCTACTCGACCAAGGCAGACGTCGATGCCAATTACAAACGCATGGTGCACTATGGATGCCACCCGGAGAATGCCAAGGTGGTGCATCTGGGGATTGCGAGTCACAACCTTTTTGAAATCACCTACGCCATGCTCCTGAGGGCGGGTTACGGAGTGGAAGAGTATGTCGAATTTGAAATGTTAGAGGGGATGGCGAACCACCAGGCGCGTGCTGTCCGTGATGCGGTGGATGGACTCCTGCTCTACGCACCAGTGGTTAAAAAAGAGGACTTCCACTCAGCCATTGCCTACCTTGTCAGGCGGCTTGACGAAAATACCGCGGATGAGAATTTCCTGCGTGATCTGTTCGGCATGCAAGTAGGGGATGCCAGTTGGAACAAACAAAAACAAATGTTCCTCACCGCTTGCAGACGCCGCGACGAAGTCAGCACCGTGCCAAGCCGAAAACAGGATCGTAGCACAGAGAAAATCGAACTCGATCTTGAGGCGCCTTTCCGCAATGCAGCCGACACCGATTGGTCATTGCGACACAACATGCGCTGGATTCTCAGTGTGGTTGAGTCCTTCAAAAACACCCCCATCGAAACCATCCCGGTCCAGATTGCCGGGGAGTTTCTGCAAACAGATGAGGTGCTGACGGGGGCCGATCCTTCTCGCCCGGGTGTCGAGGCTTACAAGTTTTGCTACGCCGATGCCGAAGGCATTGACCGGGCCCTGCAATGCGCTGTCGATGCCCAGCCCGCCTGGGAGGCCAAGGGTATCGCGGAGCGTCGTAAAATCCTCAAGCAGTGTGGTGTTGAGATAGGTAAGGCACGCGGGCACTGCATCGCCACCATGATGCTCGACGGAGGTAAATCCGTCCCCGAAGCCGATGGTGAGCTTAGTGAGGCCATTGATTTTGCCAACTACTATGCGGACAGTCTGAACGACGCTGCGTTTTTTGATGGCACGGTCCCCAAGGCGCTCGGAACCATCGTCATCACCCCACCATGGAACTTCCCCTTCGCCATTCCCTGCGGTGGTGTTCTTGCCGCTCTCATGGCCGGTAACACCGTGATCATGAAACCAGCGTCCGAAGCCGTGCTGACATCCTGGGAGATGTGCAAACTGCTCTGGAAGGCCGGGGTTCCCAAGGAGGCGCTCCAGTTCGTACCATGCTCCGGTAGGAAAGTGGGTCGCAACTTGCTCACCGATGATCGGACGGCTGGCGTCATCCTCACCGGAGCCTACGACACAGGTCGGATGTTCCAGGACTGGAAGCCGGAGATGCGGCTTTTCGCTGAAACCAGTGGTAAAAACTCACTGATCATCACCTCGGCTGCCGACCCCGACCAGGCGGTGAAAGATCTGGTGAAAAGCGCCTTTGGCCATGCTGGTCAGAAATGCTCCGCAGCCTCTCTCGCTATCATCGAAGCCGATCTTTACGACAACGAGGCGTTTATCCGCCAACTACGTGATGCCGCCGCCAGTTTGAAAGTGGGGCCGTCGTGGGATCCCACGTCAATCGTGACTCCGGTCATCCACCAACCCGATGCCGATCTCTCGCGTGCGCAGACGACCCTCGATGACAATGAGACATGGTTGTTAGAACCGCAGATGGTTGATAACAACCCCTGCCTCTGGTCACCCGGGATAAAAATGGGCGTGCAGCCTGATAGCTGGTACCGCCGCACCGAGTGTTTTGGCCCTGTGTTAGGCCTCATTCGCGCCAATGACCTCGAACACGCCATCAGGATTCAGAACGACTCCGACTTCGGCCTCACCGGTGGTATCCATTCGTTGGATGCGCGTGAGATCGCCATCTGGCGCGACAAGGTGGAAGTGGGTAATGCTTACATCAACCGCAGTATCACCGGTGCCATTGTCCGGCGCCAACCATTCGGTGGTTGGAAAAACTCATGCTTCGGTCCCGGTGCCAAGGCAGGGGGGCCTAACTACGTTTCCACCCTCGCCACATGGACTCAGGATGCTCTCCCCAAACAAAGCGCTGGTCTTGGCGACACGGTCGCCGCGCTCCTGGAAACCATTTGCAAAGTCATACCGGATGAGGTGGATTCGCTGCAAGCCTCGGCCGCCAGCTACGCACGTTGGTGGAAGGATGAGTTTTCCATCGAACACGACCCCACCGGACTACACGGCGAGAGCAACCATTTCCGTTACCGGCCGCATCCCCGTATTCTCGTCCGTGCAGACGGTATGAGTGGAATCGACTTGGCCCGGGTGGGTCTTGCTGCGACCACCTGTGGTATCACGATGGATATCTCGATCGAAAAACAGTCTGCCCTCACCAAGGCGATGCCGTTCCCGGTTGTGGAGGAAACAGAGCAGTCATTGGTTAAACGACTTCCCACTTGTGGCTCCCGGTACGGGATTCTCCGTGTCGTTTCCCCCAGTCTCGAATTGCAACGCGCTGCGAACGATGCCGCCTTGCAGACGATCACATCAATTCCGTTAGCTAACGGTCGACTCGAATTGCTCGGCTACTTGCGGGAGCAATCTGTGAGTGAGACAACCCACCGCTATGGAAATGTCATTCCCCGGGCCACCGATATTCTTCACGGATCTTGAGGTTAATCCTAAAAATAACCTCATGCCAAATCTCGGAAACTGGCTTAATGGCGGTTATTTTAGAAAGTTCAGTTTATTATTACCATTTATTAAGTTTGTCCTTGAGAAATATGGCGAAATCGTCACAATTACTATTGTCAGATGCTTATGAAGCATTTAGACAGTCATACACTAATCGGAAAGTAATTTCCGGTTATGAATAAAACACCCCCTAACAACCAACCCGAATAAACCAGACAAACTATGAAAAAAACAATGATCGCCGGAGCCGCCGCCATCGCGCTTGCCGCTCCTGCATACGCAGAACTCGAGGGAGACCTTAGTCTTACCTACAATAGCCAGTATAACTTCCGTGGCGTTAATGGAATTCTTTCCGATGCCGCCGGACTGTTTGGTGCCGATACAGACAACGTCTATGACGCCGAACTTAACCTGGCCTACGGTCTGAATGACAACTGGAGCCTCGTTGCCGGAGTGAACATCAATACTCTGTCTGACACCAGTGTTGACCACAACCGCTACCGCGCCGGCGTTCGTTACGCAAACGATTGCTACAGCGTTGAACTCGGTTACCAGTATCACAATCTGGCCAACGTCCTCAGCTCTGTCAGCGGTTTCGATCTCGACACCAGTGAGATCTACCTGAATGTCGGCACCAAGTGCCCGCTGACAGGTGGAGATGTGAATCTTTTTGTTGCTCACGACGTAGACCAGCTTGACGGCACCTACGTTGAACTCAGCCTGAAAAAAGGATTCGAACTCAGTGAAAAAGTCGGCCTCGACGTGACTGTCGGAGTTGCTTACTCATTCGACTACTGGGACAACATTGGCGGCACAGGTGCCCTCAACACCGGTAGCGACTGGAACCACGCATACCTCACACTCGGCCTGCCCGTCAGCGCCACTGACAACCTGACCCTGACACCATTTGTCACTTACAGCCAGGGATTCGGTGCTCTTGACCCAGCAGGTACCACCCTCGAAGAGGACGACGAGTTTGTCTTCGGCCTTGAAGCATCCGTTAAGTTCTAATCGGAACAACAGATAACTTATTGATTCTTTGCCCGGTGCGTTCTGCGTGCCGGGCAAATTTTTTTACTAGCCTGCGACCGGCTCTAACCGTGGCTGACTCTAACGATCTGTTAATACGAGGTGTCGATAGAAAAAGTGGACGGTGCCTCTGGACTCGTCTTTGCGCCGATTCATGTTGTGTCCATACTCGGGACGGACGTTAACGATGGGGAGCGGACAATTCTATAATGCGGGAATTGCCGCTATGCAACGTGTGATGCCGACAGCAACGCCTACGGCACTACGCATGATAGATGCGTGTGACCCTGGGCGTGATGCCCGTCAATACCGCCCATGGGATGGTGCCCGCAAGTCGGGCAACTTCGCTCACCAGGATGTTTTCTCCAAAAAGCTCCACTTCGTCGCCGCTCCGGCAGTCTGGCAGGGCGGATACATCCACCATGATCTGATCCATGGTAACCCGACCGAGCAGCGGGCAGCGGATACCGTTGATGATGACACTGGCATGCTGTGATGAAACGGCACGTGGATAGCCGTCTCCGTAACCGATTCCAATGGTCGCAACCTTGGTTTCTTGTTCTAACACCGTATCCCGACCATAGGAAATCCCATGTCCGGCCGGCAGGGTACGCACGAGAGAGACTTTCGATTTTAAACTGAGAGCCGGTTTGAGTTCGGTCTGGAATGACGCGAGCGGGGAGATGCCGTAGAGCATCAGTCCTGGCCGGTGGAGGTTCGTATACCGACTTCGATAAGCTAGAATCCCCGCGCTATTGGCCAGATGGATATACCGGAACCGGTCGGCACCCAGTTGTTCGATCAAGCCATCAAACAACTCATACTGCGCCCTGGTGAAAGCCTCGTCTTCATCGGCGGAAGGCAGGTGGGAGCCGATGCCCTCGATCTCCAGATTGGAAAAATGGTCGAGCCCGGGCATCAAATCCTTGAGTTCATGGGGAAGGAATCCGCCCCGGCCCATGCCGGTGTCGACAGTGATGTGCACCTGCAGCCGTTGGCCCGCTGCCAATTGATGGAAATCCTCTGCTTCATCGATGCTGGAAATACAGGGGGTCCAGTTGCGGGCGACGATTTCCTCACGCTCAAACGGACAGGTCGGGCCGAGAAGGTAGATGCGGGTCTTGATACCCGCCTCGGCGAGTCGGCGGGCTTCGATCACACTGGCTACACCGAAAAATACCGGCGCCGAGTCACAGGGGAGGCTTTCGAGTGCCTGGGCGATTTTTTCAATCCCATGCCCGTAGGCGCCGGCCTTCAAAACGGCCATGATACCGCCATCCTGGTGGCGGCGCACCGCTGCGTAATTATGTTTCAGGTGTCCAAGGTTAATCTCCGCCCATGCGCGTGGGTGGGAAACGGGGTAAGCTGATCGGGGATCTGGCACGGCGCGAATATAGTGCTTTTTTTTAATAGCCCAATACCAAAATACCAAAGTACCCATAACCGCAGCCATCCGGAACGCTTCATGAAATAGGCGGGTTGAGCAAGCACCGGTTGGGGTGACGGTTAGGGAAAACCGCGCTCCAGGGGAGAGTGGGTTTCCCGCCCGCAGCTACAGAATCCAGAGGCGTAAGCCACACGCCACAGCAACCCCCCATCACAAATCATAAATTAAGGGGTCATAAATTAAGGGGCAGACCTTTTATAGAGAAACAAAGGGACTGTCCTGCGATGGTATGTTGGAGAAGGTGCTCTCCGGGATCATGGAACTCATCATGACGCCGCAGAATTTGCAAGTGTCGAGAGCATTCCTGTTTTGAATGCTTTTTTGTCTCAACCAGGAACGAAATGGGGAGGGTAAGGCACAATCTACATAATATGCTTTTTGATGTGTAACCTGGGGATGTTAATTGCGAATAGGGTTATGACATCCTTCTGAGCCTTTCGCCAGATCGGTATAAAAACCCATGTGTTTTGAGATGGTGTGTCAAAAATACCCAATAACAACGACATCATAACACCCCACAGAAACAACTAAGAAACAAGCAATGAACAACGAAACGAACATCAAAGAACGAACCGACTTATCTGACACGTTAGCCGTAGTCGAGAAAGCGAAGGCCACCTTTGCAGGTATGCTCAAAAAAGTAGAGGAAAATGGGGGGCTTACGCAGGAAATGTATATTAAATACCTTTCGTTTCAATATCACCTGACAAAGGGAGTGCAGCGATCATTTTTTAAAGTCGCAGGCCACCCGCAGTTAAGTGGTAAGAACCGGTTGAGAAACTTTTTGTTTAAATTTGCCCTTGAAGAGGAGCCCCATTACAAAGTCGCAGAAGTGGATTTGGAGCGGATGAATGTCAAGCCACTCCCCTGCACACTGGATGTCAGTCTGTGGTGGGCATACATGGACCAAATCGTAGAGCATCGCCCGTTTGTTCGCTTGGGCGCAGCAATGGTATTGGAAAACTTGGGGGCTGGCGCGGGAGATTTAGGGCATCGTTTACTTGATAATGCACCTTATCTCAATAAATCAAACACAAGGTTTCTTACTATCCATTTTCATGAGATCCTTCCACATGGTGCCGAGATAGTCGAAGCGCTTGAATCTGCTCCGCTTAAGGAAGAGGATTTAGTGCACTTGACTGAGGGCGCCAACATTGGGGCGATCATGTACTTACGTATGGCAGGGTGGGCGATTGCCAGTGATCCGCTCACTTCCAAGTATTTCGATGCCACCTCATCAATTGAACGAAGTGAGAATGGTGAATATGCAGATTTGGAGGAATTGGTCGCCTACTAATGAAGTTTATTCGTCAACTCGAGTCTCTCTCTGAGCGAGGCTATGAATGGAGTGTGGTTTGTGGTCCAGCGTATCACATCCCACATATGCCAACTGATTTACTTGGCTTGTGCGTTTATGAGCCTTTTGCGGGCTTGCATGCGATCCGAGCTGCTGCGAAAGGCAGGCTGACTTCATACCTTGACCGAGGAGTAGTGGATCGATGTGGCTTCCAGCATCCCACACTGGAAAACCTCGAAGGTGTAGATCGTCGATCTATTCATTTCCTGCTGAGAAGAGGCAATCTACTGGTTGGAAGTATTCGCGGTACCGCGCATCAATTTAAGAATGAAAAGGCTGAATGGTTCTGTTCGGATATTCTAGAGCGTTCTAGCAAAAAAAGTGAGACAGATAAAATTATTGAATTCGTTCGTGCAATTGAGCCTGAAAGCAGAGTTTATTTTGAAGTCTCAGGGTGGTATATGAATCCAGATATAAGATCCGAAAGGATTTTTTCCTTATTGATGCCTGCAATGGTATGGGCGTTTACAAGCTGTTTTTCTAGTCCTTTCCCTGCCTTTGCTTCTCTGCGTGATTCTAACGGTGCTGCAAAAATGTTAATTCGGCTTGGCGGATTAGAGATCCCGGGTTGTTGCTTTCATGATGCAGTGTATAAAGGTCGTGTTAAGTTGTTAGGATTGCATTCACATGAGTATGCTCCCTTGTTAAACGATATTGTGTGCTGTTTACAGAGTTTGTTGAAAAAGATGCCAATCCAATTAACTTCAGTGAACCACGAAATCCAGAATAAGACAGCATGACGAAGATGTGACCTTTGCGTATAGAAGCATAAAGAGCATAAAGTGTATATGCGTTGTCTGCGGACAATGGGCGTTCAAAACAATGCTTCATTGTCTTGCATCACGCGCGTAGCCGTCTTAAATAAGCGCGACACTATGTTTGATGCCAAAAAACTTACCGATGACCAGGTCAGCTCAATCACGCAGTGGGCCGCCGATGGCGCCCAGCTTGCCGATATCCAGAAGCGTATGGAAGATGAGATGGGGATACGACTCACCTACATGGACACGCGTTTTCTGGTGCTTGATCTTGGGGTGGAAATCAGGAACCTTGCGCAGGAGGCCGCCGAGGCAGAAGCGGCTGTGGCTGCGGAAGCGGCAAAAAACGCACCCGATGCCAGCGAGGTTGACACATTGACAGAAGACGATCTGGAAATCATACCCCCGGCTACTGAAAACGGAGCCGTGGCCAAAGTCACCGTCACGATCGATGAGATTGCACGTCCTGGTGTGATGGCCAGTGGTCGGGTCACCTTTTCCGACGGGCAGGGGGGGGGGTGGTATGTGGATGAGGCCGGCAGGCTTGGGGTTGATCCGGATACCGCGGGGTATCGTCCCACGGAGCCTGATATCCTGGCATTCCAGCGGGAATTGCAAGCGATGATGGATCCACGGTAGCTCTCGGTTCTTGCCCTTGATCAGATGGCGAACCCTGATATCTTGAACCCCCTATGAGATTGAACACCATCCGCTTTGCCAGTCTGGCAGTCCTGGTTAGTCTGATGTCGTTTGTGCAAACTGCACCAGCGGCTACCGATGCCGAGGCTTCCGCCATTATCCAGGAATACGACCGTTTGCACCGACTTTGGCTCACCGAGATGCGACTGGCACCCGACGCACGTGCCTTGGATATGATTGTCAAAAAACGACCTGATCCCACAGAGTATGCCACAAAGTTGAAGAAGTTGTTAGCGAGGGATCTGGCCCATGACTGGACATTGAAGTATGGCGCGTGGTTGCTTGAAAACGACCAGGGTATCGATGAAGAGGGGAACCCGTCGTTGAAACCCGAGTCCCAAAGGGCTCTTCTCAATGCTGTGGAGGAACATCACGTGAACAGTCCCTTGGTGGGACGTTTTTGCATCGCCATGGTTCATCTCAATGACTCGGGTGAGGTGCCTGCACCTGGCAGTATTCCGCTTAAATCACGGGGGATGAAATTACTTGAGAAAATCCAAAAAAACAACCCGGACCCCAAGGTGCAGGGGCAGGCGGCTTTGGCTGCCTCCATCATGCTGGGAAGCCTGGGTGATGATCCGCGTATCATGGAGCAACGGATCAAGAATATCAGGGAGGCTGTGATCAAGAGTGCCGATGTCAAGGTGGGTAATGTTACCGTGGCGGACATCGCGCGTGATGAGCTTTTCAAAATCAACAACCTCTCCAAAGGGCGCACCGCTCCCGACATTGTTGGCGTCGACTCGGGGAACCGGCCACTGAAGCTGAGCGATTTCCGGGGCAAGGTGGTCATGCTCGTCTTCTGGTCGAGCTGGGATCCGGATGCTTCAAGGTCATTGGAGCTACTCCGGAAAAGCGCTGCCAGCAAGGCGTCCCAGGCATTTCTCATACTCGGTGTGAACCGTGATTCATTGACCAACCTCAGGTCGCTGGAAGCCGACAGGATTGTCACATGGAGGAATTTTTCCGACCCGAATCAGGAGATTGCCAAGCACTACCGGATCGGTTCGTGGCCTCATTGCATGGTGGTCGACCAGGAAGGCGTCATTCAATACCGTGGCGTGGTGGGTGCCTTTGCCGATGCTGTGGCCAGTGATTTGTTGCAGCCCAAAGCGGACAAGGTGCCCGTCAAGTAGCTGCGTGTGTCGTTGGGCTTGGTCACCTTTTTAGGAGCTTCCAACCGGACCTTTGGTGATGAAGAAACCATTTTATATTCTTGGCTTGTTGTTGGTCACCCTGGGGGTGCTGGTCTTCATTTTGAGTCGACATGGCAAGCCGGTTGAGAGCAGTGCGGAGGTGCTGACCGTGCATTGTGCGGCAGCCCTGCAGAAGCCGGTGCGGGAAATTGCCCGTCAGTATGAAATGGAATACGGCACCCGGATCCGGTTGAATTTTGCGGGCTCGGGAGTGCTCGCGTCGCAGATCAAGGTGTCGGGTGGGGATCTGTATATTCCCGCGGATTCGTCATACATCGGGCCCATGAAGGCCGAAGGCCTGGTGCTGGAGTCGACGGATCTTGCCCGCCTGCGTGCGGTGGTGGTGGTGAGAAAAGGGAACCCGAGGAATATCCGGTCGATGGATGATCTGGCGCGGCGCGGCGTCAGAATCAGCGTGGGTGAACCAACGGCAGCCATCGGTAGCTTTGTGAGGCGTGTGCTCATGGAATCAGGCGACTGGGAAAGGATCAGCCCCCAGATCCTCGTTACCAAACCAACGGTGAACAACGTCGTTGAAGACGTCGCGACCGGCGCGGTGGATGCCGGTTTGGCCTGGGATGCGGTTGCGTCGCAGTTCAAGGATGTCGAGCTTGTGCGTGTACCTGTTTTTGAAGACATCCCCCGTTGCGCGACAGCGGGTATCCTCAGAGGAGCGGAGGTTCCTGCCGCCCTGCACTTCATGCGTTATCTGGCAGCGACGGGGAGAGGCCGGGATGTCTTTGAAAAGATGGGTTTCACGGTGCCCGCCGTTGCCGATAGCTGGACAGACGCGCCGGTGTTGACCCTGTTTGCAGGCTCGATGCTTCGACCTGCGATCGAAGACCGGCTCAGACTGTTTGAACAACGGGAAGGGTGCAGGATCAAAACCGTTTTTGATGGTTGTGGCACCCTGCTTGCCAGGATGAACGAGAACGATGCTGGAGCGATGCCGTCGGCCTATTTTCCATGCGATTCGACGTTTCTCAGTGATGTGAAGGATAGGTTTGGCCCGGGGATGATCATCACTTCCAACGAGATAGTCATGCTTGTCCCGAAGGGGAATCCAAGAGGCTTGAAGAAGCTCGACGACCTTTCAAAAATTGGTCTCAGGGTGGGGCTGGCCGATGCCGGGAAAAGTGCTTTGGGCAAGCTTACCATGGATATGATGATGCGTTATGGGTGCTGGGATGAACTGCACGACAGCGGCAATGTGGTCGTCCTGGCCAGTAAGGGCGAGGAACTGGCAAACCAGATGCAGAGCGGTGCGCTTGATGCGGCTTTGATCTACCTCAGTAATGCCATGGCAAGTCCCGGAATGATGGCGGACTGTAAGATCATCCGCTTACGTCAGCCCGATGCCATCGCCCATCAGCCGTTTGTCGTGGCCCATGATACACCTTATCCGCAGATGGTGCTTCGTCTGCGCGATTTTATCACTCATGATGATGCCAGGAGCCGCTTTGAGCAATTGGGTTTCAAATTTATCAAAAGAGAATGGACCGATGAGTAGTGACGATGGCCGGAAAGAGGATACGTCCGTGAGCGGGCCCGGACGCATTCCGAGCGATATTCCGTTTTTCCTCGGAATCGGCGGACTCGCACTCTGTTACACCTGCCTGATCACGGCTCTTGTGCTCGCTAACATGACCGCGATTGAGTGGCAAGACCTGTTGGGTATGTGGTATAACCCGGATATTCACGCATCCATCCGGTTAACCTTTCTCACCTGTTCAGTGAGTGCCATCCTTTCCATACTGTGCGCTGTGCCGATTGGTTATCTGCTTTCCCGTTTCCGCTTCCCGGGACGTGCAGTGATCGATGCCGTCCTCGATATCCCCATTGTGCTGCCGCCGTTGGTCGTGGGTCTGAGTTTGTTGATTTTGTTTAACAAGGTGCCGTTTGCCGGCGGCAGCCTGGAAAAGTGGTTAAACGACCACGGGATGATGGTGACCTTTGCCATCCCGGCTATCATCTTGGCGCAGTTTACTGTCGCGACAGCCTTTGCCATCAGGGTGGTCAAAAACACCTTTGACCAGATTGACCATCGCTCCGAGCAGGTTGCGATGACCCTGGGCTGTAACCGTTCGGGGGCGTTCTGGAATGTGGCTCTGCCGCAGGCCGGGCAGGGTCTGGTCGCCGCAGGCGTGTTGGCCTGGGCGCGCGCGTTAGGAGAGTTTGGCCCCATCCTTGTTTTTGCCGGCGCTACCCGCGGTCGGACCGAGGTGCTGGCGACTTCCGTTTTCCTGGAAATCAATATCGGCAATCTTGGTGGTGCCGCAGCCGTATCGCTGCTGATGATCATCCTCGCCCTCGGGTTGATTTCGCTGATCCGCTTTATCACACGTTCAAAAACGCCCTTCCTCTAACACGATGTCCCTTGCCATTACCCAGCTATCCGTGCGTGCAGGTGAGTTTCGTCTCTCAGACGTTTCCCTGGCCATTACGACCGGCCATTGCGGCGTGCTGATGGGACGCAGCGGGTCGGGTAAGACAACCTTGATGGAGGCTCTTTGTGGCCTGCGGAAAGTCGAAACAGGTGGTATTACCCTTGACGACCAGCGTATCGACCACCTCCGTCCCGGTGAACGGCAAATCGGTCTGGTGCCCCAGGATACCGTGCTTTTTCCCCACATGACCGTGCGTGAGCATCTGGAATTCGGGCCACGATTACAGAAGTGGCAAAAAGAGGAAATCAATAAGCGGGTCGAGTCGCTGGCGGCATCCTTGTCCATCATCGAGCTACTTGACCGTCGTCCCAGGGGGCTCTCTGGTGGCGAGGCAAAACGAGTGGCCATTGGGCGGGCGATTGCAGGTCGACCCAAGCTGCTGTGTCTTGATGAAGCCTTGACAGGCCTGGATCGCGAGGCGCATGAGGGGATGATGGTTTTACTAAAGGACGTGATTCAGCGGGAAAGTCTGACAACCTTGCATATTACCCATCGTCAGGAAGAGGCGGAATTTCTCGGGGACCTCAACTACGAGCTCAATGACGGGCAAATATCGTTGCTGACATCATTTACCTAGATCAAACCGCTGCCCTCAAATTTTTTTATGAACGCACAACAATCACCACTTCTTTCCCCTATGAAAATGGGGGCATGGGAACTTCCAAACCGCATCATCATGGCACCTCTAACACGCTGCCGGGCCAGCGAGGGCCGGGTGGCCAATGCCATGATGGCCGAGTACTACGCTCAAAGAGCATCGGTGGGACTGATCATTTCAGAGGCCACTTCGGTCACTCCGCTGGGCGTGGGTTACCCTAACACACCTGGTATCTGGTCGGATGCGCAAGTCGAAGGCTGGCAGCTGGCAACCAAGGCCGTGCACGACGCCGGGGGCAGGATCATTCTCCAGCTCTGGCATGTTGGCCGCGTTTCCGATCCTATTTACCTCGATGGGCGGCTTCCCGTGGCACCGAGCGCGATTGCCCCAGCTGGGTCTGTGAGTTTGCTTCGTCCCAAGAAAGCGTTCGTGACTCCCAGGGCCTTGGAAAGGGATGAGATTCCCAGCATTGTTGAGGCTTACCGCAAAGGGGCAGAGAATGCCAGGCGGGCGGGCTTTGATGGCGTCGAAATCCATGGGGCCAACGGGTATTTATTGGACCAGTTTTTACAAAGCAGCACGAATCAACGCAGCGATGACTATGGAGGCTCACTCGCAAACCGTGCGCGACTTATGTTAGAGGTGGTCGATGCCTGTGTGGATGTTTGGGGGGCGGACCGTGTAGGGCTTCACTTGGCTCCAAGATGCGACGCCCATGGAATGGGCGATGACGATCCAGCGTCAACGTTCGGATACGTCGCCAGGGAAGTAGGCGAACGTGGGATCGCATTTATTTTTGCGCGGGAAGGAAAAGAAGAGCCACGTCTGGGCCCGATGATGAAAAAAGAGTTCGGTGGTGCATTTATCGCCAACCAGCAACTCAGCCAGCAAGATGGCGAAGACCTGATCCAAGCCGGGGAGGCCGACGCCATTTCCTGGGGACAGCTGATCATCGCGAACCCGGATTTACCAGCAAGGTTCGCCACTGGCGCAGATCTTAACGAACCACAACCAGAAACCTTCTACGGTGACGGTCCGGTGGGTTACACCGATTATCCGAGGCTGGCATAGCCCGGAAAAACAAGCCGCCGGGAAATAAACACAGGGGGGATACATTATTCTGTAACCTTTTCTCCCTCTTCGGACTTATTCAGTGTATAGGTTAGTCTGGCGGAGGATCCAGGCATGGACATAGATAAGGTGAATTGATTTTTCTGAATGCAACTGGTCGATACAGAACCCACAGATGAAGAGGATGAGTTTGTAAGACTCTTCGTCGAGCATCAGACGGTACTGCGTGCATTCATTATCTCCCTCATGCCCGGATGCCAGGAGGTGGATGACATTATTCAGGACGTCAGTGTGGATATCTGGAAAAACCGGGCGAAATTTGAACCAAACACCAACTTCAAGGCGTGGATCTTCACCTTGGCTCGTTTTCGGGTGCTGTCCCACTGGCGGGATTCGCAAAGGAATAAAGAGTCCGCCATGCCGGAAGAGCTGATGCATGTTCTGGCTGATGAATCGGGTGAAAATATCCAGCTCGACGTCATCAGGGACCAAGTAAGGGCCCTCCGGCATTGCCTGGTCAATTTACGGCAGGAAGACCGTGGATTGGTAATGCAACGTTACTGGCAAAAAATCCCCTTTGCCAACCTGGCGAAGGACAGCTCGCGTAGTGTCAACAGCCTGAAGGTGACTCTGCACCGGATTCGGAAACAGCTGCGCGACTGTGTCAGCAGGCGCCTGTTAGCTCACCATTAATTTTCTCTGATGAACCCTCCATTATTTGAACACTCGGAACTCATCACCCTCATCGAGGGGCTTGATGATGGCACGCTTGACGCCAAGGAGCGCGAGCAGTTGCATGACTTGCTGTTGTCGTCTGCCGAGGCCAGAAAGGTCTACCATGACTACATGGGATTCGTGGCCGCTCTGCAGAGCGAGGCCCGGACCCAGGCGGAGAAAGACCTCCTGCCCGTCCTCCCGGGGGCAAACCGGAGAGGGGTGCGCAAGAACTTCACCCGGTCCATCCTCTATGCCGCAGCCATCCTTGTCATCATGGCGGTCGCGGCCCGATTTATCATGGCTCCGGAAGCCGTTCCCTACGCAAGCGTCACCCCGTCAGCGGATATTATTTGGAATCTAAGCCAAGGGGACGCAGCTAAGGATACCCCGCCCGGTGTCATCACTCCGGGGTCAACGGTTCATGTCACCCACGGCTCACTCAATATCTCGTTGCCGGACGGCACGGAATTGATCCTTGAAGGTCCGGCGGCACTGCATTTTCCGGAGTCCCTCTATCAGCCGGAACTGCAAAAAGGTCGCCTTTGGGTTGATTCCAATGTTGGCAAGGAATCCTTCTCCATCACCACCAACGGATATCTGGTGAAAGACATCGGCACACGTTTTGGTGTTTTTGCTGGAGACAGCCTGGAGGTCCACGTTTTCGAGGGCGAGGTGCAATTGGTTGAGCCTCAATCGAATGAAAAGCAGGCATCGCTCAAGGCGAACGAGGCGATCCGTGTTGTTTCCAAGGGAAAGACTTCGGTGATTCCTCTCGCTGCAGGGCCGTTTCCCACCCAGGTGAAAACCGCTGCCAGTATGCGTTTCAGCCAGAACTTCAGCGGTAAAAACAATCTCTTGGACAGGGGCTGGGTCACGCGTGCCGGCAACTGGAAGCAGGGGAAGGACGGGCTGACGTCCACCGCCCGGGTCCACGCGGTCATGGCACACCGCTCCCTGCCTGCCAACGATCCGTTTTTCGTCTCGATGGATTTTCAGTTTAAAAAACGATCGTCGGGCAAAACTGAGCAGTGGGCGGGTGTCGCCTGGAATGTTCCCGTCGCCGGAGACCAGGAATTACCTTACTTTGTCTTCCGCGTCAGGCAGGACAGTGGACGCGTAACCATCTCCAGGGTCGAAAAACATTCCGATGCCAACCCACTTCAACTGATGAGCAGCGAGGACGCCGGCGGTGATCTGGGGGCTCTTAAAATGAACCACGATTACCGGCTCACGCTGACTGTGGACAAGGGGGGAGTTGTCACCGGGAAGATTTTTGACTTAAGCGCTCCAGGCAAGGCTCTGATGACCTTGAGCAAGGAGCTGGAGGCACCCGAGAGGGGAAACCTGGGTATTTACACCCGCTTTGGGAATCATGTCCTGATGAAGAAATTCTCGGCACAAACAACACGTTCGGAAAAATAATCATCATCGATGGCATTTTTTCGTTAACCTTATGCCGGGATGTGGACTTCCGTAGATGTCCAACGCCGTAAGTTGGCCACGAATCCCAATATCTACCAATATGACAACCACTATGAAAAAGAAACTAATCATGGCAGCGATGGCCGCCGCAGTCATCCCTTCAGCATCAGCAGCAACCAGCTTCACCGATGATTTTGGTGACTCGAGCATTGACTCCGAATGGAATAAAAATGGGGTAAACTGGGTGGAAGGTGCCGGTGAGTTATCCGTGACAGGGATCGGAGGGCCTTCAGGTGCAGCTAGTTATATCACTACATCGACGGTGCCCAGCGACACCGCCTTTACGCTGACTATGGATTTCCATGTGACCTCGGTTACCGCCAGTGAACAAGATTGGGCTGGAGTGGCATGGAATTTTGGTAGTGCTGCCAGTACCTACATTTGGAGAGTCCGCACTGAGAATGGTCGCGCTACGATTACTGAATGGGGCGGTGACATTAACTTGTGGAGCAGTGCTGTTGAGGGACCTGGCGATTTTGGCGCGTTAACGGCGAATAACACCTATCGTCTTACTGTCGTTTCACCCGTTGCAGGAACGTTCAGTGCTGAACTCATCGATATTGATGGCACGGATGGAACCATCTATTCTACGGGAACTATTGTCGATGCTACGCATACCAGCGGAGGCCACTTTGGCATTTACGCGCTTCAACCTGAAGACAATGAATTACAAGTTGAGAGCTTTTCAGTTGTTACTTCGGTTCCCGAGCCTTCCTCCTTCGCTCTTCTTGGTCTTGGTGGCTTGGCCTTGATACTGCGCCGTAGAAAGTAATTTGATCAAATGAAACTAACAGTGCCTATGGGAGTCATTTTCCATGGGCATTTTTTTCGCCAACTTGTCAGACACCCGGATTCATTATGAGAAACACCATGTTATTACCCCTGATCTGTGGGGGAATTACCGCCGCAGCTTCCTCGCTTCATGCCGGGATTACCATCCAGAACCACAGCTTTGAGTCGGATATCATTGCCCGAGACGGGAACACCGCAACGGTTGCGTCCCCTGGAGATGACTACAATAACTCCATCGTTCCCACAGGCTGGATCGGGTTTGATGATGGTCGGGGTGGCACGGCGGGGAACCGGGGCATCGTTTCCCATGCCGGCGATAGCTTCTTTCATGCATCCTTGACGAATACCCCGGACACGGACGCCAATGACCAATCGTTTTTCACCGCAGCAAGAGACATTTACCAAGTTCTTTCAACCACTCTCGCGCCTAACACAACTTATACGCTAACGGTGGATATTGGCGACCGGGACCTGAGTAACTCGGGTGGTGACCCGGGCAGCCCCATCGTGCATCTCGGTTACGGGTCGGCCACGGGGCAGAATATTCTCCTCACCTTGGACCAGGCAAGCCAGCCGGCGCAGGTGAATGGCAACTGGGTAACCTGGACGGCTCAAATCACCACTGGTGAGGCACCGGCCGGTGAAGGCCAGCCCTTGCGCATTGAACTCACCAACGGCGCGAGCGTCGGCTGGTTCGATAACGTGAGGTTGGTCAATGACCCATGTCCGCCGGAACAGCCGCCGATTCCGATTGATGTCTATTTGCTGGGTGGCCAATCCAATATGCAAGGGGTTGGACGGCAATCGAAATTACCCGCCGAACTGACCTCGATCCCCTCCATCAAATTCTATCACTCCAGCAGTGTCACCAGCGCAGGCGGAGCCAATCATTGGATCAGCCTGCAACCCGCTGGCTTCGACGCCTCATCGTTTGGCCCGGAAATCACCTTTGGTGAAATCTGTGCGGATTATGTCCAAGGCACCCAGGTCGCGTTGATCAAACATGCAGCCGGTGGAACCAGTCTCATCAGTAATTGGAAACCGGGTGCCGACGCCAGTGATACAGGCAATTGGGGGAACCAGTTCAGCACGTTTGTCTCGACGGTAAACAACGCCATCGCTGCGCTCGAGGCGGATGGATACGCACCTGTCATCAGGGGCATGGTCTGGCAACAAGGTGAAAGAGACGCCACAAGCGTTTCCGATTCCAATGCTTATGGCACCAACCTTTCCCATTTCATAGGTCGCATCAGGGAGCAATTCAGCAGTCATGCATCGCCCGACGGGATTCGTTTTGTAGCTGGCCAGGTCCTGCCGTATGCTCCGGCTGGTGGACAGGTGGTGACGGATTACCCGGGTTATCTGACCGTGCGGCAAGCCATTCTCGATGCCGATGAAAACTCAGGAGCCGCACTCTCGGTCGCCAATACCGCCAGCATCCCCACCAACAGCACGGATCACCCGACCCATGAACAGGAAATTGACGGTTATCGCGATACCGACGAGGTTCATCTCAACGCCGAGGCACAAATCAACCTTGGCCGGGCCATGGCGTATCAAATGTTGAAATTGACCACAACGATTACCGATGATTTCAACGTTGACCCCATCGATCCCGACTGGACGCCTGTCATTGGTCCGGCATACACCCAGGCTAACGGAGTGCTCACATCTCCGAGCTCGACAGCGGCAACGGTTTATACCCACAAAAAAGAAATTCTAACATCGGCTCCCTTTAGCTTGTCGGTTGAGTTTACATTCGATGCCAAGACAGGTGCACAGAACTGGGCCGGGCTGACCTGGGGGGTAGGCGGCAGTGGACTGGGAGATGATGCCAACGACTTTTACGTCTTCCGGGTCAGAGGGTCCAATGGACGGGTGACCATGTCCCGTTTTGATAATAACTCGACCCAATACAATCTCGATCTCACTAACACCGGCACTGATTTGGGGCCTCTGTTCGATGGGAATACTTATCGCCTGACATTGAATGGCAATGGCTCCGGATCCTACACAGGGTCGCTCATCGATGTCACTGGCGGGGACTCCGGCACGGCGGGGAGCACGATGGTGACTCTATCCGGCACGGACACCACGCTGACCGGGGGGGACTATGGTCTTTATTCAAATGTCGTTGGTGCCGATGACCTGCATTTTGATGATTTTTCAGTGGTTGGGGTCACGTTGCCTCCACCACCCGCCGCACCCACAGGGCTGGTCGCCCTGTCCAGCCCCGGTTCGGTTACGTTGGACTGGGACGACAATACCGAGGCAGATCTTGAAGCTTACAAAGTGTATCGCAAAGAGGGTGCCGGGGGATTTGCTTTATTGGCCACCGTCACTGCGCCCACATCCGCCTACACCGACAGCGGCATATCCAGCGGGGTGATCTACACCTACCAGGTCACCGCACTTGACTCCGACGGCAGTGAATCGGCTGTTAGTAATCAGGCGGTTGGCTCATTTAGCATCGACCTGTCACCCAATGGAAACAAACCCAACGTCATCATTGTGCTGGCAGACGATCAGGGCTGGGGTGATACGGGCTACAACGGACATGGTGTTGTATTGACGCCCTCACTGGATGCGATGGCGGCGGACGGATATGTTTTTCACCGCTTCTACGCGGCGGCTCCCGTTTGTTCGCCATCACGTGCGGGCTTACTAACAGGCCGGCATCCGATCCGCTGCAAGGTTCCCAATCACGGGCGCTACATGCGGGAGCAGGAAATGACGATGGCCGAAGCGTTTAAGGGCGCGGGTTACGTGACGGGCATGTTCGGCAAAGTGCATCTTGGCTCCGGGCAGCCTGACAGTCCGGCCAACCCAAGCGCGATGGGTTTTGACGAGTGGGTCATTGGCTTGAACTATTTTGACAACAACCCATACCTCAGCCGCAATGGCGTGGTCGAGCACCCGACCGGCAAGGGCACGGAGATCACCATGGATGAAGCGATCGGCTTTCTCAATACACACAAAAACGGGCCTCAGCCCATGTTCGCGACGATTTGGTTCCCCTCGCCACACTCACCGCACGAGGAGGTGCCGGATGGCTCGACACTTTACAGCGGCGATAGCAATGCGGGTTACTATCGTGAAATCACTCTGTTGGATGAAAACGTGGGCCGCCTGCGGCAATGGCTGAAAGACAACTCGATCGATCAAAACACCATCCTCTGGTTCTGCAGTGACAATGGCGGCCTGCTCACGGCGAGTTCTGGAGGCCGGGATAAAAAGGGCAGCATCTACGAAGGCGGACTGCGTGTGCCGGCGATTGTCGAATGGCCCGCGCGCAACTTGAAAGGGGCGACCAGTGTTCCCGTGGTGCACTCAGACATGTATCCCACGCTCTTGGCCATGGCGGGTGTCACCGTGGAAAACCAGCTTCCTCTGGACGGTGTGAATGTGACGGATGTCATCGAAGGTGATGTCAGCAGTCGCCCGCCGATTGGTTTCTGGCATCTGTTCCAAGACGGGGAAGCCACCTATAGCGACGCGACGCTGAGCGCGATCATGAACAAACAGCAAGCGGGAGACCCGACACCTCATGATGCGTATCGCATCAAAAAGGACATCGATGAGTTTCCCCGGTTTTCAGAAACGGCATCACCCGGACACGCCGCGTGGTTGAGCTGGCCATGGAAACTGCACCGGATCAATGACACGACCTACGAGCTGTATAATCTGGAAAGCGATCCGATGGAGTCTAACAACCTGGCTGGCGCACCCGAGCATGCGCAACGCCTGAGCGATATGCAGACGGAGCTGCACGCCTGGCAGCAGTCTGTTGTCAGGAGTATCAATGGCGCCGACTACGGGCAACTGGACATGTGGCTTCCCATGAACCGGACCGAGGGAATTGAGGCCTTTGATGCCAGTGGTGAAAAACGGGGAGACCTCATTCAATTTGCAGACAACAGCTCGCATTGGGTCGCTGGAAAACATAACCGCGCCCTGGAATTCGATGGGGTTGACGACCAGGTGGAGATTCCCAATGCCAACTTCTCTCCGCCGGTGGGTGGAAATGCGAGGACGGTGACCGCCTGGATCAAGACAACGGGTGGTGGTGTGATCTGCACCTGGGGGGACCCAACCATCAACGGTGGGTTATGGGAAATGAGTGTTGATGCGAACGGTCGACTCCATCTCGACGTCGCCTCCGGCTCCATCACCGGGCAAACTGATTTACGTGACGGCTTGTGGCACCATATCGCTGTGGTGTTAGCCGACGACGGCTCCCCTGACGTCACCGAAGGACTGCTCTACGTTGATGGTGCCGCCGAGACAATCAGCGCATCCGCGGCCCAAGCGGTCACAACAAGCAACTCGAAAATCTACCTGGGCGGTGCGCGCGTCGGTTCGGCCCAGTTGTCGATCGATGAGTTCCGCATTGCCCCAAGAGCCCTGACACCGGCGGAAGTGACCGCTGAAGCGAATGCCACCGGCCAAGCCGCAGCGGCGTGGTTGTTCAGGAATTTCGGCAGTGTCGCCGCCGTGGATTGGACCTCGGACAGTGATGGAGACGGGGTCGATCTACTCACCGAGTATGCTTTGGGTATGAACCCACTGGTCGCTGACCACGCACAAAGCCAGATCATTCCCACATACAACGCATCCACACAGAAACTGGAAGTCACCTATCCGCAGCGCAATGACGGGACACATGACCTTGGCTACGGTGTCCAGGTTTCCCGCGATCTCACCGACTGGACACTGCCGTGGACTTTGAAATCGACGGCAGACCACCCCACCTTGGACCATGGTGAATTTCACCTCAGAACGATCGAAACCGATGCAAGTTTGACCAGCGAGGAACGCTTGTTCATGCGGCTGCTGATTGCCGATTAGGCGCATGAGGACCCGACATGGCTGCTATTTTATGTGGGGCCAATCGGGGTAAAGAGGACGTTTCTTGGCGTCACGCCCGAGACGTTCGGTGGGGGCCGGAGGGCATTGTTCGAGAGTCGCCTGCAACTTTTGGTGGGCTTTTTTAGCCTCTGGGCTCATGGGTTCTTTTGATAGGTCGGTGGTCTCTTTCAAATCGTTGGGCACAGAGAAAAAGCGGCCGTCGCGGTAAAGTTTGTATTGTTGGGTGCGTGCAAATTGCCCCGGTGTCTTGTCCCAGTAACATTGATAGTGGCAGAGTGCCCAGTCGCGCGGGTTGCCCTTTTCTCCGCGCAATCGAGACAGAAAACTGCGGCCGTCGGTGGGGTCGTTTTCACCCATTTGGATACCAGCGGCTTCTGCCAAGGTGGGGTAAAAATCAGTGAAGTCGACAAGATCACTGAGCACCGTGCCCGCTGATGACGTGCCTTTCCAATAGGCGATGAGAGGAACATGCGTTCCCATGTCTTTCATCCCTCCTTTGCCTCCTTGGATAGGCTGGTTGTTCCATAGTGATGTGATGACCTCATTGGTGCCATTGTCGGCGGTGAAGAGGATCAGTGTGTTTTCAAGCTCACCGAGGTCATCTACTTTTTTGACAATTTTGCCGACGATTTTGTCCATGTAGTTGACCATGGCAACGAAGTTTTTCTTCCGCAGTTTGGCGTCTTTAGGTTGTTTGTTGGTCTTTTTCCCATTGGGGCCAAGGCTGTCGGGTGTGGGGACAAAGGGGTTGTGGACCAGCACCATCGGGTAGTAGAGAAAGACGGGTTGCTGCTTGTGATGTTTCTCGAAAAAATCGCAGAGGAAGTCGCTCATCATGTCGGGGCCGTATTTTCCCGCCACGCTTTTTTTAGGGAGGACTTTACCGTTTTGTTCGATGGCAGGGTTCCAGAATCGTTCGCTGCCTGCGGTTTTGGGTTTTGTGAGTTGCCAGAGACACCACGCATCAAAGCCGGACTTGAGAGGCCGTTGCGCGTCGTTAGATCCGGGGAGTTTGTTGTAGAGACCATTGAGCTGCCATTTGCCTGCGACAGCGGTTTTGTAGCCGGCAGCGTGGAGTAGGTTTCCAAACGTCTTATCCTTCGGATGGAGCAAGCCAAAGTGGGTGTAGTTACGGAAGTTGTATTGCCCCGTCATAATCATCACGCGCGATGTCGTGCAGATGGGGGTGGAGTAACAGTGGTTGAACTGAACCCCTTGTTTCGCCAGTTTGTCGAGTTCCGGTGTTTTGTAATCCTGTGCGCCATAGCTGCCAAAGCATTCCCAGCTCACATCATCCGCCATGATGAGGATGATGTGGGGTTTCTTGGCGCTTGCTGATGAGCATATCAACAGTGCCGCAAGTGAAGTGATCAAGAGTTTCATCATGTTTATGGGGTCAGGTTATTCCGACTCGGGTTTGGTCGTCCGGCCATCGGCTCGTAGTAGAAAACGGAGCAGGGGATCAATAGGTGAGAGACCGTGGGGATGATGGCCCTTGCCAGGTTTATGCCATATTTTGACGGGCCCACCCGCTGCGGCGTAGTGCTTGGCGAAGAGCTCCCCGTTTTCAGCGGGAGGAACAACGACGTCTGCGGTTCCAATCACGAGGGCGACCGGGATTTGATGTTTGGCCAGCTTGGTGGCGAATGAAGCATCGCTGATTTGTGGGTGCTTGGCAGCTTGTTCCTCGGTGATGCCATAGCGTTTGAGGCAGCCTTCCCAGTCGCCTTTGGAAAACTTGCCGTTTTTCCCTCCCGGCCAGGATTTAAAATCGCAGACCGGGTTGTCGCCATAGATGGCCGAAACACGGTCGGGGTGCTTGGCGGCGTAGTTGAAGATCAGCAGCCCGCCACGTGACATGCCTTCCATCATGGATTTTTTATGGAGGTCAAAATTGGAAGTCAGGAAGGTATAAAATTCATCACAGCGTTCCATGGCCTCTCCTGCACCATAGAGTCCGCCCACTTCGACGTAGGCAAGATGGTAGCCACGGTCCAGCAGTGCGAGATCGAGGGCTGGTTGATGGCCAAAGAAGCGAGCCCTCCAGATCCACGGCTGGCCTTTCGCTGCTGTGTGAGGAATGATGAGGGTGCACTGGGCTCCGGTTTTGGGGAGCCGGTAATCGTGACGTTCGAAGCCATTCCATTCGCTACGTGCCCGGGAGATTTTATCAAACCTTGCGCGCTGTCCTGTCGGCTGGATTACCAGATCATAAAGATGGTGCGCGATACGGTTATGGCCCGGGTTGTTGGGGTGCACGCCATCAATCGTTTCGTTAGACGCGAGTGCACGGCTTAGATCGTGGAAAAAAACGCCCTTGTCCCGGAGTGCGGTGTAGGAGTAGGCATGGTGAATAGTAGCCAGGCGCTTGGAGCGCTCGATCAGATCATTTTTCCTGTCGGGGGATAATCCCGGCTGGTTGGGAAACATCGGAGGCGGCGAGCAGAGGTGGACGATGACCTCGGGGTTTGCCTTGCGGAGTTCATCCACAAGAAACTGGGAATCGGCCCTTAGGTTGTTATGGGAATCCCAGTTTTTCCGTTTCTCGTTTTGACAAGTGTCATTGGTTCCCAAGACGATGATGGCGATATCGGGTTTGAATGTCAGAGCATCCTTCCATGGTTTGTTATTTGCAAATGGCTTGTCGGCTTCCCTGAGCATGCAAAGACCGCCTGCCGCGAAGGTCTTAAGTTCATATTGTGCACCGAGTAAGTGGGCTAGCCGCGTTGTGTAGCGGTTGTTTTCCCGGTCCTCGGCACCGGTCCCAAAGGTGATGGAGTCGCCCATCACAGCAACTTTCACTGCCGCCATGTTTGGAGAGGCTAAGAGGAACAGGCTACTGAGTATTAGAACAAATGTGATCCGCATGATCCAAGTGAATAGCGTACGGATATTTAAATTCAATAGGAGACTTGGTTTTCATCACCCGGCACGGTGGTTATCAAGGCCCGGATGGTCTGCGTGCCGGTTGACACGTGTTTGACTTGATGCTTTGCATTCCTGGATTACCCTTCGGACTCCCCCCGGTTCCGATTATACACTTGGCCAGTTGGCTGGATGATGGATAGTGGCCGGGCAGGGAAATATCTTATGAAAAATCCGTTTCGAAAGGACCTGGTTTCACGTTCACGCCCGGAGGCGTGCACGGTGGTGATCTTTGGCGCCACTGGCGACCTGACGCACCGGAAATTGATTCCAGCCCTGTATAACTTACACGTCGAAGGCGATCTTCCGGCAGGGGTGAAAATCATTGGTTTTGCACGTCGGGAGAAATCTGATGACGCGTTCAGAAATGGACTTGAGGAGATCAATCAAAAAGTATCCAGAAGTGGTCACGATGATGCGATCTGGAAAGAGTTTGCTCAGCATGTCCACTATCATCAGAGCGAGTTCCAGGATGTGAATGGTTATCTGCGGCTTGCCGAAAGCCTGGAGGAAATTGATCGTGAACGCGGCGGCAACGGACACCGCTTGTTCTACATCGCGAGTGCTCCCGCCTATTTTGATGACATTCTGGAACACCTCAAGGAAGCAGGGCTGAATCGTAACTCCGAGGGATACTGGGCACGTGTGATTGTCGAGAAACCATTTGGCACAGACCTACCTACCGCCCAGCACTTGAATAAGGTGGTTAGCCGGACATTCAGGGAAAAAGACACCTACCGGATCGACCATTACCTGGGTAAGGAAACAGCCCAGAACATCATGGTTCTCAGGTTTGCCAATGCCATTTTCGAACCACTCTGGAATAACCGCTGCATTGAACAAATCCAGATCACATGCTCTGAGAACCTCGGGATGGAGGGAGGGCGCGGTGGTTATTATGATCAGTCGGGTGCCCTGCGTGACATGGTTCAAAACCATCTCCTACAGCTCCTGAGCCTGGTTGCGATGGAGCCTCCGACCGATCTTTCCGCTGATGGGGTCAGGGACGAAAAAGTCAAGGTGCTGCGTTCCATGCGTCAGTGGGACACCCCTGAACTTGTGGCTCAAAACGTCGTGCGCGCCCAGTATGTGGCAGGGCACGTTGATGGTGAGAATGTTGTAGGATATCGAGACGAGGAGCGGGTGGACCCCGAGTCGATGACGGAATCCTATGTCGCCCTGAGAATCCTGGTGGACACCTGGCGCTGGAGTGGCGTTCCTTTTTATGTGCGGATGGGGAAACAGCTCCCGAAAAAGGCCACGGAGATCTCCGTGCACTTCAAAGAACCACCGACCGTGCTGTTTAACGCCCTCTCAGGAGGTGTTCCCGGTGGCAATGTGCTGGTGATCCGGATTCAACCCGACGAGGGGATTTCCCTGCGCATGGTTTCCAAGATCCCGGGCTCAAGTCTCAGGCTTGAGCCGGTGAAAATGGACTTCCACTACGCAACCAGTTTTGGCAAGGGAAGCCCCGAAGCGTATGAACGGCTCTTACTCGACTCAATGGCCGGCGATGCCACCCTGTTTGCCCGCCGGGACGAGGTGGAAGAGGCGTGGAAGTTTATTGATCATATTGAAAACGCCTGGCACCAGTCGAAATTACCTCCCAAGATGTCGGAGTATGTCGCCGGGACCTGGGGGCCCAGGGATGCAGATGAGTTGTTAGGTGCGAGCGGGCATAAATGGAGAAGGCTTTAACTATTGCTGATTGTGATTGATTACACTGACGATGATTATGCCAGGGCCCTCGGCAAAGAGGTGGCCATTGCCGAGGTCGATAAAGAATTGCGACGGCTCTGGGAGGAAGACAAGGCCAGTACCAATGCCTCATTGATCAATCTGGCAGTGTATTCCGAAGAAAAGGGTGCCATTATCAGGAATTCCGAATTGGTCCAAGCCATCACCCGCGAGCATGCTTGCCGAGCACTCTTGATAGGGATCGACCGATCCAACCCAACGGCGTCAATCCGGGCCTGGATCACCGCGCACTGCCACCTCTCCCACGGCCGTAAAAGCGTTTGTTGCGAGCAGCTCGCTTTTCAACTAACAGGCAGGTCCACGGGACGCCTGCGCAATACCGTGTTCTCCCACCTCAACAGCGACCTGCCCCTGGTGTTCTGGTGGCAAGGTGAGCTGTCGCCTATCTTTTCCGAGAGGCTCTACAGTTTGATCGACCGCTTTGTGTTCGACAGTTCAGACTGGGCGGACCCGATGTCATCGTTTCGCTGTATCGAGAAAGTGATGGAGGACGAGAAAGACCTGTTGCCGATGGATGTCGAGTGGACACGCAGTTTTCAGATTCGTTTGGCTGTGGCAGGATTGTTTGATGATCCGATGGCGGCAAATGCCTTGGAGCGCACGACCAGAATCCGCATTGTGGTGCACCCCGGTCACAAGATGGCAGGGCTACAACTGCTCGCATGGATCATCGAGAGCACCGGCTGGATGCGCAGCATGGAGTTTGGCCTGGATGATGTGCATGGGGCGGATACCTATTATTTTGAAACGAACGAAGGCACGGATGTGACCGCGACCGTGGAGGTGAATGCCGCAGGTGCACCCATCAGCCTGGTTGAGCTTTCCTCGTCTGACTGTCTTGTGAGTGTATCAAGGGAGGTGGACGCACCCTACTTGCATCAGCAGCTAGAGGTCGGGGCACATCGGATTGACCGCTGCATGCCTGCCAATAGTGATGATGCGGCGGAGCTGGTGATGAACCAACTCTCCCGCGGCGGTAAGAACACTCTCTACCGAAGTATGATGCCCACTTTCCTGGAGTTGCTGGGAGGTGAGGGTGACTGTCCGTGTTTGATGAGCATACGTTAGTGTGGAAAAAATAAAGGCGCACCCACGAAGGATGCGCCTGCGTTGAAATGTGGTTGGGTTTCTGCTTAGAACGTGCCACTGATACCGATACCGACGAGGTCGACATCACCGCCTGCCGTTCCAGTAAAGGCTGGCTCATTAGGCCCGATCCTGGTGTCATCTGCAAACAGGTGGGTGTATGCGAGATCGAGGTTATAGCAGTCGTTGAGTTTGATGGTAGCACCGATGCTCGCCCAGATGCGGTCGCCATCGGGGATGCGGAGTGTGCGGCTCGCATCGGAAACAGGTGTTTCGTCATAGGCAAGACCACAACGGAAGGTGACCTTCTCACTGTGTTTGTAGGTGGCACCAATCGCATAGCGGTAGGAATCCTCCCAGTTTTCTTGCACGGCGAGAAGCGGATCGATACCGGCGTGAACTTTAGGAGCAAGTGTTTTGAATTTGCTCCAGCCCGTCCAGGTGACATCAGAGTGGATAGCCCACTTGTCGTTTAGCTCATGATAGATACTCAGCTCGGCGACGTCGGGAAGCTCAATGCTCAGTGAGGCATCACGCTTGTATGCGCCTGTGCTACCAACGAGTATACCTTCCGCAGTGCCCTCGATCTGAAGATCGATCGATGAGCGATACTGCAGACCGATGCGGGTGCGGTCGCTGACTTCGAAAAGAACACCGAAGTTCCACCCGATTGACCAGTCGTCGCCTTCGAGATCGAAGAACTTGTTGCCGCCAAGATAATTGGTCAGCCGGCCCTCGGCATAAAGGACATCGATACCGGCACCAATCGTCCATTGGTCATTGAGGCGGTAGGCGAGTGATGGGTTGAGCGTCACCGTGGTGATTTCACTGGTTTCCGACCCTACCACAGAGGAAAATGCTCTCGAGTATTCAGTGGCGAGACCAAAGGATGAATACATGCCAAAACCCGCACTCAGATTATCGTTAATCTTGCGGCTGTAATAGAAATAGGGAACCAGTGCGTCCTCGGCGATGTCCGTATCACTGATGTTACCAACCAGAGGGTTCGGGTGCACGCCTTGAACATCCACATCGGGCTTGATGTATTGAAGGCCTACTGAAAGAGCTCCGTCGTCTAACAGGATCATGCCCGCGGCGTTGGAGGCGATGACGGATGCATCGTCGGCAATGGCGGCTTCACCTGAAAAGGCCCGACCGAGACCGGAGACAGAGCGCTCAGCAAGTTGGAAACCGGCGCCGAGGAGTGGAGTGCTGCTCATGCCTAACAAGGCGGCGGCAGCCGTAACGTGGGTGTAATTTCTAGTTTTGTTTGTCATAGGAAGCAGGTGTGGTTGACACCATTGCACGCCAGCCTTGCCAAATGTTGGGGTGCGTCAAGTGCACACTCAACAATGTTTCAAACAACGTTTAAAAACGGGTTGTGTTCCCGTTCATCTTTGACCGTGGTTAGTGGACCATGGCCAGGGCAGAGGACCGTGTCGTCTGGCAGTGTGAGTATATGTTCCCGAGCCGTTTGAAGAGCCCGTTGATAACTGGTGATGTTAGGTGTCTTTCCCATCGAGCCCGCAAAGATACTATCGCCGAGGATGCAAACAGGTTGCGTCAGGCCTTCATAGAGGTAGGCTTTGGCTGTGGGCAGGTGGCCACTGACATCCAGGGCTGTGAGTCGGTGCTGGGATGTGTGCAGGAGGATTTGCCCATGGGCACAGTCTTCAGGATAGACTATGCGTATTTTGCCGAAATCGGGAATGGAGGCGGTGTGGTCGTGATGCCTGTGGGTGATGTGGAGAGCGTCGATTTCCATGGCGCGGTCGGTGAGAAACCGTGTGACCGGCACTGCGTCTGTGCCGGTGTCGAACACCATGGCATGGCGGCCCCGGGTGATGACATAGGCATTCACGCCCGCATGACCAAAGGGTGAGACAAAGTGTGTCAGTCCATCGGGACAGGAAACCGTCGGTCGGTAGTCCGGCAGTCCTATCAACGCAGGTGCCGACAAGTGGAGAGCGGCTGCCAATTTACATAATATTTCCTCGTCGCAATCCCCGCGTAATGCCGATTGGATGTCCCGCTCGCTCAGGCCTGTCATTGCAGCAAGGCGCCGGGTTGTAAGTTCAAGTCCATGCATCGCCTTGGCGATCACATCACAGGGTTCATCTTCGAGGGGTATGATATCGGGCTGCATTTCAAGTTGTTATCGACCCGACTTGTAGCCTAGACATGGTGCATGATCAATGTGGTTTGTGCGGTGATACAGGATAGACAGGGGCGGGTCCTGGTGTGTCGACGGCCGGATGGGAAGGCTCTGGCAGGGAAATGGGAGTTTCCCGGAGGTAAAATCGAGCCTGACGAACCCGCAGGCTCAGCTCTTCAACGAGAGATTGCCGAGGAGCTGGGTTGCGAGGTGGAGGTGGGGCGTAGGCTCGATGAAGTGATATGGCACTATCCTGCCTTCTCGATACGGTTAATGCCCTACCTCTGTAAAATCCGGGCAGGGGAGCCGGTGGCATTGGAGCACCGGGAAATACGCTGGGTTGGCCTGGAGCAATGCCCGTCGCTCGACTGGGCTGAGGCCGACGTGCCGGTATGGTCGTCGATGTGCCGCTAGGCATTGCTACCGGCCATGGGCGATGCGCTCGGCGAGGGACTCCGGGAGGCCGGCGGCGAGAATCTTTTTCTGTGCCGTTTTGAGGTCGTAATCAAGCCGGCGAAAGATCACCATCTTCTGGTCAGTGTCGTAGATGCAATACGATGCCCGCCAATCACCATCACGTGGTTGGCCGACGGATCCAGTGTTGATGAAGTACTTGCAGTTAGGCTCAATGGCAATGGATTCTGCGGGGACCTCCTGCACGCGGGTATCGCGCACAAACACACGCGGGACGTGGGTGTGTCCATAAAAGCAGACTGGCGTCACCTGGTAAGAAAAATTTGCCATGGCATCAAACTTGTTGGTGACGTAATTCCATGAATTCGGCTGGTCGAGGGTCGAGTGAACCACCGTGAAATCGTGGGTCTGCCTGACCATGCGCAAGCGTGCAAGCCACAGGCGTTGTTCCGGGCTGAGTTGGTCACGGGTCCAGCGCAGGGCTTCGGCCGCTACCGGGTTCATCATTTCCAGGGAGGTGTCATGGCCGCAGTCCTGGTCGTGGTTGCCTTTGACCACCGGGCAATCCATCGCCCGGACCCGTTCCAGGCAGGCGGCGGGGTCAGCGTTGTAGCCAACCACATCGCCAAGGCAGATATAGCTGTTACAACCTTCGGCCGCAGCATCCTCCATAACAGCCTCAAGGGCTTCCAGGTTGGCGTGAATGTCACTGAAAATACAGATTCTCATGGGAATAGGGGCGAGCAATCAATGCCTTGCACAGGGGCTAAGTGGAAGCATAAAAATCAGTAGAGCAGGATGTTTTCCCTCCGTAGGCCGTTCCGGATGAGTGATGATGTGGTTTTTACGGACTTGACGTGCTATTTCTTACTAAGCCATCGACAGAAATGGCGGTTTGTGGCAGTAAGGGACTCATGAAATTTGCACTGAAGATTGCGCTGCAACTGTTGGCGGCCTCCTCGTTGGCCTCCTCGTTGGCGGCAGCCGAGCCGATGCCCGATAGAAGAATCACCTACAAGAAGGTCGGCGACGGCGAGCTGAAGCTGCATCTCTTTAACCCTCCGGGCCACAAGATCAGCGATAAAACCCCGGCGATCGTGTTTTTCTTCGGAGGTGGTTGGAATGGGGGGGCACCCAAGCAGTTTTACCCCCAGTGCGCTTATTTTGCTTCACGCGGTTTGGTGGCTGTCAGTGCGGAGTATCGAACGTATAAATCTCACAAAACATCACCCAGGGAGTGTGTGATGGACGGAAAATCCGCAGTCCGCTGGCTGCGCTCGCATGCCGTGGAGCTAGGGATTGACCCTGACAAGATCGCCGCGGGTGGGGGCTCGGCTGGAGGACATGTGGCGGCAACCACCGGGACGGTAACAGGTTTCAATGAAAAAGGGGAGGATACGACGGTGAGCTGCATCCCCAATGCCCTGGTTCTGTTTAATCCGGTCTACGACAATGGTCCCAAGGGCTACGGTTATTCGCGGGTAAAGGACTATTGGAAAGAGTTCTCTCCAATGCACAACCTCAGCAAGGCGACGCCTCCGACCATTGTCTTCCTGGGGACGAAAGACGAGCTGATCCCCGTGGCTACGGCCAAGGAATATCAAAAACGGATGAAAGCCCTGGGTATCCGATCTGATTTACACCTTTACGAAGGGCAGCCCCACGGGTTTTTTAACAAGCAAAAGTATCAGGAAACCGTGATCGAAACCGACAAGTTCCTCAAAGAACTTGGTTTTCTAAAAGGAGAACCTACTTTGAAATAACGAAGGGATTGGTTTGAAAATTGCAATACTGGCAACGATTCTGTGCATCTGTGGAGGACTGTCCTTCGCGGGGCAGCGTCCTAACGTACTTGTAATCCTGGTCGACGATCTGGGTTATTCCGATCTTGGTTGTTATGGAGGGGAAATAGAAACGCCGCACATCGATAGTCTGGCGAGCGGGGGGGCCAGGTTTGCCTCGTTCTACAATTCGGCGCGATGTTGCCCATCGCGGGCGTCGCTGATGACCGGTCTGCATCCCCACCAGGCAGGGATCGGCTCGTTCGCCTACCCGAAGCCCCATAAGGGCATGAGTCCCGCCTACACCGGGCATTTGTTGCCAAGTACAGTCACTCTGGCTGAACTGTTGGGTGATGCGGGATACTCGACGTGGATGGTTGGGAAATGGCATATGGGTTACCCCGGACCGATTGCCCGCGGCTTTCAGAATTACTTTGGCTTTAAAGACATGCTGGCCCATTCTGAAAACCAGTGGGAGCCAAGTCTCTATACACGCCTTCCCAAGGGGACCGAGCCGGAGTTGAAGTATGATGAGGGAGGTTTTTTTGCCACGGATGTTTTTACTGACTACACCCTCGAATTTTTAAAACAGGCACGCCGTAAAAAGGACAAACCCTGGTTTCTTTATCTGGCACACTCGGCACCGCATTTCCCGGTCCAGGCCCCCATCAAGACCATTGATAAATACATGCCAACCTTTCGTAAGGGCTGGGATATTCTGAGGGAGGCGCGCTTTGAGAGACAAAAGAAGTTAGGCCTCGTGGACGCCGATGCTGTCTTGCCGCCAAGATCACAGGTTCCTGTGGATAGGGATGATATTGCCAACGGTTATTCAGGGAAGCAAAATCCGGCATGGAGCACTCTCCCGGCGGATCGTCGTGAAGACCTGGCCCGGCGCGGGGCAACCTTTGCAGCCATGGTGGAGCATGTCGACCTGGGGGTAGGAAGGGTTATCGCAGACCTCGAAAAAAATGGTGAGCTCGATAATACGCTCATTTTATTTACCAGTGACAACGGCGCTTGCTACGAGTGGGGGCCATTCGGTTTTGACGGAACGTCACGCCTTGGAAAAACAACGCTCCATACGGGAGCTGCCCTGCGGAATATCGGGCAGGCAGGGACCCATCATTCCTATGGCTCAGGTTGGGCCAATCTGGGCAATACCCCGCTGACGAAGTACAAGCACTTTTGCCACGAGGGAGGAATCAGTTCGCCGATGATCGTACACTGGCCCGCATTTTTTGCAACCAGGGCGGCGGGACAAAAATCCAGGATTCTCGGCTACCCCGGGCACATCATGGATGTTGTGCCTACCGTGTTAGATGCTACTGGTGCCGGTTACCCACGGGAGCGTCAAGGAAACGCAATCACGCCCTTAGAGGGAGGCTCGCTGTTACCAGCCATCGAGGGCAAGGAATTACCCGTGCGCTCTCTTGCCTTTGAGCACCAAAAGGCCAGGGCCTTGCGCAAGGGCGACTGGAAGATCGTCCTGGGTAAACGCCAGCCGGAAGAAATCCGATGGGAGCTCTACCATCTGAAAACGGATCGCTTTGAACAGCACAACGTCGCAGCCCAACATCCTGAAATCGTGCAGAACCTTGTCGCCGAGTGGGAAGCCTGGGCTAAAAAAGTGGGCGCCGATCCTTACGCGGTCAAAAAGAAACCCCAGCCGGCGAATGGGCAGGTTAAGGGTAAGAGGGGCAGGAAGGGCAAGGTTGAATAGTCTGACATAACACCATGCCGACCGCTGATTTGCGTTGGTCTGGTTTTGTCCGGCACCTGGGGCCGACATCTGGTAGGGGCGGGTGGATTCCGTTTCGGCGTTAAATAAGGTGAAAACGGTAAATAGAGCCGGATGCCATTTTTTTCGTAGATTTGTGCAAGGCGTTACGTAGGATAGCACCATGAAAATTGCATGTTGTATGGCAGTTGCCCTGATGATGTCCGTTGGAAGCACTCTGGCGGAAGGGGCGGGCAAACACCTCTTCATTCTCACCGGACAGTCGAATATGGCGGGTCTCGACCCCGGGGAAAGCTTCACCCCAACCGTTAACAAGGAGTTTGGTGCGGATAATGTCATTGTCATCAAACACGCACAAGGAGGCCAGCCGATCCATCGGTGGGACAAACGATGGAAGGATCCCGAAGGGAAAACACCCAAGCAATCGGGTGATATCTATCAAGCTACCATGGCCAAGGTAAAGGCCGCGATCAAAGGCCAGGAAATCCAGTCGGTCACCTTTCTCTGGATGCAGGGAGAGAGGGATGCCCGTATGGAGTGGGGGGATCTTTATGAAGCCAGTCTGAAGCGGTTGATCAAGCAAGTCAGCGATGATCTGGACTTTGAGAACCTCAATTTCGTGATTGGCCGTATCAGTGATTACGACATGGCAAACAAACGTTACAAACACTGGACCAAAATAAGGGACATCCAGGTGAAGCTGGCCAAGGGCAGCCCCCGCGGTGACTGGGTGGATACTGACGATTTGAATGAGGGTAAAAACCGCCAGGGCAAGGTCATCAAAAACGACCTTCACTACAGTGTTGCAGGATATAAACTATTCGGCCAGCGCCTGGCTGAAAAAGCCATTGCCCTGATCAATCAATAAAAACCAACCACATCATGAGATTTCCACTGACTCCAGTTCTTATTCTTGCCCTTTGCTCGCAGGCATGGTCGTTGACCCTGCCTACGGTTTTTACCGACCACATGGTTCTCCAGCGAGGGCAGAACGTTCCCGTATGGGGGACGGCTGACCCCGGTGCCGGGGTGACTGTTTCTTTTGCCGGCCAGACACAATCGGTGAAAGCCGGTGCTGACGGCAAGTGGCGTGTTGATCTTTCAGCACTCAAGGCATCCACTGAATCCAGGGAGCTCACCGTGACGTCGGGATCGTCCGAAACGGTGATCAAGGACGTGCTTGTGGGGGAAGTGTGGCTCTGCTCGGGGCAGTCCAACATGCAGTGGAGCATGCGGCAAAGCGAGAACGGCAAGGAGGCAATCGCCGCAGCCAATCATCCCTTGATCCGACTCTACAACACACCGCGCGTTCCATCGGCTGTCCCCCTGGATAAAATCAACGCCAGCTGGCAGGTGTGTCAGCCTCGGGCGGTCGAACATTTTTCCGCCGTCGCTTATTACTTTGGCAGGAAGCTTCAGAAGGAGCTTGATGTGCCGGTAGGGCTTCTCCTGAGTGCGTGGGGAGGGACCCGGATTGAACCATGGACGCCACCGTGTGGCTTTGAAGGGATCAAGGAGGTCGCTGACATCCACGCCATGGTGCAGAGCACTTTGCCGGGGGCGCCCGTCTATCAAAAAAAACTGTCTGCCTATTTTGAAGCGATGAAACAATGGCAGTCCACCAGTGAAAAAGCCTTTGCTGAGGGGCGGCCCGTCACGGCACCTCCCAGGTTCCCCGATGGCTTGGTGCTAACGGGTAATCAACAGACGCCTACCAAACTCTACAACGGCATGCTGCATGCGCACATACCGTTTGCGATCAAAGGTGCCATTTGGTACCAGGGGGAATCGAACTACCGCGAGGGCAAGGTCTATACCCAAAAGACAAAGGCTCTCCTCCAAGGATGGCGCAAACTGTGGGGTTATGATTTCCCCTACTACTTCGTCCAGATCGCGCCCTTTAAATACGGTAACGATGCTGCTGAGCTGCTGCCTGAATTCTGGGAAGCGCAAGCAGACATCGTTAGAACCATTCCGAAGACAGGTATGGTTGTCGTCAGCGACCACGCGACCCTCAACAACATCCACCCGCCGAACAAACTGGTTCCGGGAACCCGCCTTGCCTTGCTGGCCCTGGCAAACGACTATGGTAAAGACGTCGTATCATCCGGCCCCGTGTTTAAGAGCCTCGAACAACTAGGGGACTCGCTGAAGTTGGATTTTGATCACGCCAAGGGGTTGAAAACCAACGATGGCAAGGCACCCGATTGGTTTGAAGTCGCCGGTAAAGAGGGGGAGTTCAAACAAGCGGCCGCCGTCATCCAGGGCGAGTCCGTGATGGTGAAATCGGCTGAAGTCGCCGAGCCGCTGGCGGTCCGGTTTGCGTGGCATAAACTAGCAACACCCAATCTCGTCAATGGTGCGGGTCTGCCGACTGCGGCATTCCGTGCCGGAAAACTGCCTGTTCCCATGAACTCAGCTTCAACAAACGTTCCTGAGGCAAAGGGATACCGTGTGATCTATCAGGTGGATATTCCCCGGGATGCCGACTACTCCGGTAGCGCCCCCCGTTACCAGGTCGATAACAGCACCAAGGACCGCGCCGCTTTTCAACGCATCGCCTACTACCTCGAACTTGAGCAGAACAATGGCACCAAACAGTATGTGTTTGCAGCCATGGACAAATTCACCGACGAGTTGAAGAAAATCGGGGTGCCGACAGCATCCAGTGGTGCCCGGTTCATGCAGAATGTCGAAGCCCTGACGGTCCGCACGAATGTCAAGGGGCTGACCGAATGCACAAATTCAGATGGAGGTAACATCGAGTTCTGGCCCGGGAATTATGCCTCAGGCAATGCAAATAACATCCGGGGAGCCAAAGCCGAGGTCTATGACTTTGGCGATCAAGCGGTGCAGCAGATTCCCGGATACGGATGTATGCAGGTGCATCACTGGAAGACCCAACAAACGGCCTTTGCTTTGAATCATTGGGGGAAATATGGCACTGTCGATGTTGGAATTGGAAACTCAGCGGGGAAGACCCGTGACTGGACGTTCACCGGCAATGCAAATGATTATAAAGTCATCCGCCTCACCGTGATGGTGAAATAGGGTCAATTTTGCCCGGGATTCAACTTCAGCCCGAGTTCGAGGATTTTTGCCCGGACGCCGTCCATGGGGTAATCCTGGCTGCGATGGTCGAAGTAATTCTGTAGCCACGCATATTGAGTCTTCTCGTCAGGAAAAAGCGCCGTCTCCGGGATGCGTTCGGTTTCGGGAACGGCGAGTAAATTCTGTAACACAAAAAGGCAGCAGACGAGGTTGGGGGTATGGTTCCTGTCGGATGCATCAAACAGCTCCCGCCCCATCGTGTAAGCATCCTTTTCCCTGCCTTTGACCCGGGTCATGGTGTAAAAGGTGAAACGCATCAGCTGGGTTCGCTTGTAGTCGGGCAGGCTTTTACACGCCAGGGTATCTTCGTAGTGCTTGAGGGCGCGTTTGAGATCGGGGAGTTTGTGGTAGTCGCTCCAGAGGCGGGCGAGTGCGTTGTGAAGTTGCCAGTTATCCGGGTTCTGGCGAACGCCCTCTTCGAGAAAGGCGCTGCCTTTGTCGATATAGCGCCTCCGCATTGCGGATTGTTTAAACGGGCTGAGGTCTTTGTTTTCCTTGTAGTAAACCGAGGCATTGGTGTGCAGATGCCAGGCACCCGTGTCCCAATAGTGGGTCGTCTGAGGCTGGAGTGCGGTGATGATCTGGTAACTTGTCTCCACCTTCGCCCAGTCAAGGTTTTCAAAATGCACAAAGGCGCGCAGGTTTTCAATCGATGCAATCGGTGACCGCATGCCGCCGAGGACCGCAGCGGCGCTCACTTGCCCGAGCTCCCGTTTATCGAGGTTTTTCATCGGCGGCTGGATCAAATCCTCGGCTAACAATTCCTGGTGGATCTGCTCCTCGTAGTCGACCTTCAGCAGGCCAAAACCTGCTAATACGAAGATGACGACGACCAGTTGAGCTAAGGTTTTCATCCGTTAAAATTCTTTTTTCCTGAAGGTGAACCAGGCGAGGATGCTGTAGATGCCTGTGTAGAAAAAGGTCAGCTTCACAAGGTGGACAAACAAATCCGGACTAATGACCTTGCCCTTGTTGGTGGCGTCATTGATATTGAAGAGCTGGAAGTCGGGGAAAACGAGAGCAGCGGCCTGCGACAAGAATTTCACGTGTTTGGAAGCATCCTTTCCGGACGTGTGCAGCCAGTAATTGCGGGCGTCAGCGGTGAAGTGGCCGATGCAGAAGATCACAACGGAAATAACGATGGTAAAGAGGGTTGAACTCGAGAATGTGGAGATCAGCAACGCGATGGCGGCCATGATGCAGGCCTTCATAAACAGGGCGCCGATACCCGCTTGTAGACTCCACGTGACGCCCTGGCTACTGATGTCCGCATAGCGTGTCTCGACGTATTCCTTGGGCCATTTGAGTGCCTTGGCAATTTCCATCTCCTCAACCAGGAGCTGTTCGGTCCGGTAATGCAGGATCACCGACAGCATGACATCCATCAGTAACAAGGAAATCCCGATCAGGCAAAAAACACCTAACAGCTTCCCGAGCAGGTAGTCGAAGCGTGGCACAGGTTTGCTCAAGATGGTATAAAGGGTCCGGTCTTCGAGGTCTTTCGGGATCAGCAGTGCGGTCGACGCAATCGCGATGATGATGGAAAAAATCAACATCGCGCCCGATGCCCACCCCTTGATATCGATAAGGACTTGCTCAGCGGAATCATCGGCGGCACGGCTCCATGGTCCTTCGAAATAGCTCATTGCCAGCATCAGGATGGCGAAGACGGCCAGGAAATAGAACACCTTCATTCTCACCAGATGGGTAAAGGTGTGGCCCGCTATAACCAGGATGCGGGCCGGGGAGAAAAATCCGTTTCTACGCATTGTGTGCTCCTTTCTCGCTGGCTGGTTCCGTTTGTTCATCGCCTGGTCCGTCATCGCCCCGCTGTTGATCAGGTCCGGTCTCCTTGGCGTCCGATTTCCTGGCCTCACTGAGGAACAGACGTTCCAAGGTGGTTCTCGGTTTACCCATGTGGACGAATTCCGCATTCTCGGAGTCGGCGATCACCGCTCGAATCCGGGCCAGCATCCGGGGACTGGCGTTTTTAATGATGACCTCCGTCTGGTCCTCGATGGCAATGAGATCGTCCAGCCGGCCTTCCTTGACCAGTTTTCCCTTAAAGATGATGCCGACGTGGTCGCAGACTTCCTGGACCTGTTCCAGCAGATGGGAGCAGAGGAATACAGTGACCCCGCGCTCCTTGAGATCGACGATCAAGTCCCTGATCTGGCGTGAACCTACGGGGTCGACGCCAGCGGTCGGCTCATCCAGGATAAGGAGTCGTGGCTCGTGGATCAGTGCTTGTGCCAGTCCGATCCGTTGCAACATCCCCTTGGAGTAGCCACCGACCCTACGCTTGCGCGCGTCTTGAAGAGAAACCATTTCCAGCATTTCATCGACCTTCTGCTGGACTTCTTTGCCGCGCATTCCACAGAGTTTTGCGTAAAACCTGAGTGTTTCCTCGCCATTGAGATGCTTGTAAAAATACGGATTTTCGGGCAGGAAGCCGATTTCCTGTCGGGAGTCGGTTTTGAGCGAGTTTTTTCCAAACACATGGCAGCTGCCGGCGGTGGGTGCCAGTAGACCCAGCAGGGCTTTCATCGTGGTTGATTTTCCCGAGCCATTGGGGCCGATCAGGCCATAGACCTCACCGGGCATGATGGTCAGGGAGACATCATCAACGGCTTTGACCTTCGTCTTCCGGAAAGGCGAGGGGAACTCCTTGACCAGATGGTTGATTTGAACAGCGGGCGTTTCTTCCATAATTGAACTGCCCCCGAAGATAACGCGATCAGCGCGTGGTGCAATGGCTTTTGTCCGTCACTTGAAAAATTCTCAGCTCGTTCACCTAAACTTCATATTTACGTTTCCATTAGACAAATCACTCGGTTTATGGCGATATCCCTCATGTATGAAAACACAATTACTCATGTTTACCACCGCAGCGGTCGTCCTGTTCGGCTTGACAAGCTGCTTTCAAGTTGAATCCAATATCACTGTTAAAAAGGATGGTAGTGGAACCATCACCGAGGAAATGATCCTTGGTGAGCAGATGAAGATGATGCTCGAAATGGCTGCCGCCCAGGGTGGTCAGCCGGGGGCGGAGAATCCCATGGCCAAGATGCTTGATAAAGCCAAGGCCGAAGCCCGTGCCAAGAAAATGGGCGAGGGTGTGGAGCTGGTCAGCGTCGAGAAAATCGATGCCAACGGTAAGCTCGGTGTGAAAACCACCTTCAAGTTCGCTGATATCAACAAGCTGAAGTACTCCGCCAACGACGCTATCGATATGGGAGACGTGCCCGGCGCTGCCAAGCAGGTGGAAGAGGCCGGTGAAGCCGGGGTTAAGTTTGAATTTGCCGATGGAACACTCACGATTATTCAGAAGGCACCCAAAGTTGACAAAGGCGGTGAGGCACCCGAGGGCGGCGAAAAGCCCGAGGCTCCAGAGATGGACCCACAGGCCATGGCGATGATGCAAGGCATGATGAAGGATATGCGTGTGACTACCAAGGTTACCATCGAGCCAGGTATTGCCAAAACTGACGCCAGCCATGTTGAGGGCAACGTCATCACGCTGTCCGACATCCAGATGGGCAAGATCATGGCGGACCCCGAGAAACTCAAGGCGCTCCAGAGCGGCGACTTTGACAAGGCCAAGGAAGCGATGAAAGGCGTGGATGGCATCAAGTTCGAGGACAAGGAGAAGGTCACTGTGGAAATGAAGTAAGCTGCCATTTTGGCAGCGGTTACTAGTGACTTGTTATTGGTTACTAGCTATTAAGAACAATCAGATAAGAACAATCAGATGCCCCGCTTCGGCGGGGCATTTATTGTGTACAAAAAACGCGCCGGTGTGGTCACCGGCGCGCAAACAAACACGATATGAAAACGTATCGTATGAAAAAAAACGGGGAGCGGTTAAGCTTCGGACGCGAGAGCCTCTTTACGGGCCTTTTTGATGATGTCGCGCACGGTATCGGATGGCTGGGCTCCTTTGGAGATCCATTCATCAGCCTTGGTGACGTCGATGGTGTAGTTCACACCTTCCTCCATGGGATTGTAGACACCGATTTGCTCGATGTAACGACCGTCACGGCGCTTGCGGCTGTCGACAGCAACGATCTTGTAAAAGGGACGATCCTTGGTGCCTTGGCGGTTAAGTCTGAGAGTAAGCATAATAAGATGGGTAGAAATTGGGTGCCGCTGCTGCGGCGGGGCGGGAAATTGTACGATGAGCCGCCATTTGCCAAGCGAAAAATGTCATATTTAGTCTATTTCGCATTTTCTTTCCGGAAATTACTGCTATCTACCCGCACCGACCTGCCCAGCAGGCTTGGAGTTTGGAGTTTAAAACTTGAGTTTACCTAATACATGTTTATCGATCACATCAGGATTATTGCCCAGGCGGGTGATGGAGGCAATGGCGTCGTCCATTTCCGCAGGGAAAAATTTCGTCCGAAAGGTGGTCCTGACGGCGGTGACGGTGGTGACGGCGGTTCGGTGATCCTCCGCGTCGATCCCTCGGTGGATAATCTCAAGGCCTATTCCTACGATCCCAAGCTCATTTGCAAAGGCGGCGAACACGGTGCCGGCAACCGCAAGCATGGAAGAACGTCCAAGGACAAGATTGGCCGGGTCCCGCCGGGCACCGTGGTCTACCGCAGTAACGCAACCACCGTCTCCGAAGCGGTCGAGCTGGAGCGCAGCGAAACCGGAATCGACCTCCAACCGATCGCCGACCTGACCGAATACGGTGAGGAGTTTGTACTGTGCAAAGGGGGTAAGGGGGGCAAGGGCAACTGGCATTACAAAACCTCCACCAACCAGGCTCCGGAAGAGCATACCCTCGGCACCGAGGCCGAATCCGGCGTGTTCTACCTTGAGCTGCGCCGCATCGCCGACGCCGGCATGGTCGGATTTCCCAACGCAGGCAAGTCGACCCTCGTCAACAAACTCTCGCATGCGACACCTAAAATAGGCAGTTACCCCTTCACCACGCTGAACCCGATGGTGGGTGTGGTGGAGTTTGCCAATTACCGGCGTTGCACGGTGGCGGACATACCAGGCCTGATCGAGGGAGCCCATGAGAACCGGGGGCTTGGCCACGAGTTCCTGCGCCACATCACCCGTTGCAAGCTGCTGCTCTTTGTCATTGATATGGCCGGCAGCGAAGGTCGTGACCCAATCGAAGACCTGCAGACGCTCCGAACCGAGATCAAGATGTACGATGAAGATCTCGCCAAGTTCGAGTGGATCATCATCGCCAATAAAATGGATCTCGAAGGTGCCGAGGAAAACCTCGCCCTTTTCCGGGCACGCTTCCCGAAACAAACCATCATCCCGCTGTCAGCCGATACGGAAGAAGGCCTCGAAGCGCTGCGCCAGGAACTCGACCAGCGGGTAGGTTACCGGAAGGACAAGGGAGCTAAGTGATTGGTTGAGGGAATACCTACCTTCCTCCAGGGGCAATCGATTTTCTCATTTCAGGATCTTGGGCATCAAGCCAGCGCTGGGCGCCTTCTTTGTCGTCTCGTTTCCATGATGAATAGATGTTCCTGTAGTTTTGCAGACGCTTTTTCTCGTCTTTGATTTCGTCTGCCCAGCTAATGGAAAGTTGGTAGTTGTCATCCCATCTCATCTGTTTGATGGCTTCGCTGCGGAGCTGGTCCTGGTCAATGTCGCTCTGCCCGTTGAGCCAGTTTTTAGCTTGATCGGGTGTTTTTCTCGCCCAGCCAGCGAAGATGTCTTCGACCGCGTCAGCGGGATCAGCATCGGCGGCTAGCTGACCGATTCGCCACGCCATGGCTTTTTCGGGTTCTGTTTGCCCCCATTGCTCAGCCACCTGTCCAGTGATCTCGGACTTGTCCTCACCCGGCCATTTTTCGACAAATTCGATCGCCCCCTGGACATCCTTCATCGCTATCTGTCTAGCGATGGTGCTCCCCGTTTCGGTGAGGGCATCTTTATCGTCTAGAGTCTGGAGATAGTCTAGCAGCATCTGACGCTGCTCTGGATTGTTGGCGACGGTTGAGCCAAGGCTCTGGAATACTTCGTCACGGCTTGAGCTATCGACGTTTTTAGCTTTTAGGAAAGCCTGGTCAAAATGATCTTTAGCCAGCGCCGCAATCGCACGGGCTTCAAATTGTTTGCGTTCGCGTGGTTTGAGAGTCTCTTTATTGGCCTCATACCATCTGTAAGCACCGTTTGGATCACTACTTCCCCAGGCTTGTAGGGCCATTTCATGCATTGGAAAAAAATCACGTCGATCTTTCGATTCACTCACATACTGCATCGCCGAGGCCCCGTCTTTTTTTGCCCATTGCATCACTAACATGGCTTTCATGAACATGGCCGATTGATGCGGTAACTGGAGTGATTTGATTTCCCCGAGGGCGAGTTTGATTTCCTCCGGCGACATATCCCTAGCCATTTCCCAAATACCAAAGAGCGCATCGAAGTCGGGCATGCCGCGCTCCAAGTTGAGCTGTTCAGCGAGTTGGGTCATGTATTTGACTTTATTGTCAACCAAAGTCCCTGTTGAGCCGCCCCCATGGCGGGGAGCGTCTGCGTCGTTCCTTATGCGTGACGACCGGTAGTCGGATGGCGTTGCCCCGCTAGGATCAGCAGCCTCCGAGTCCGAACCACTGGTGGCTGATTGGGTTTTCCGACCAATGATGATCCCGACTCCGAGCGCGATCAAGAGGGCTGCGACCCAAGGTGTCTGGCTTTTCATGGCAATAATCTACGGGGAGAAAAGTGGAGTCACAAGGGGGAATGCGGTTGTCACTGAAAGTTGTGGATAAAGTGCGACTGAGTGCCCGCGCTTTGGGATTGCGGCGATCATATTCGCCGCTTTTCATCCTCATTGGTGTGCTGTCTCGTAGAGCCGGGCACGCTGAAACTCAAAACGGCACTTTTTCTTTCGCCTCCGTGCGCGTATTGACGGTTGGGAGGGGGATGGCGCAGTGGCACCGAACGAGTATCCAAAGCGCAGAGCCCTCCTGACGTCGGAGGCTGCGCACTCCAAGGCTACGCAAGTCGCAGGGAAGCCAAACCGCAGTGTGGGCACGGGTTTCAGTTGCCCCCGGAAAATTCACAGTCGGGAGGGGAAAGAAACGCTGACGTCTGAGCCTTTTGTGTAACAGAGGTTCACGGGGGTGGCGTCGTTGAGGAAGGCGAAGTCCTCGCCGTAGTTCATTGCGAAATCAACATCGATTTGACTGTCCGTGACCGTAGCGACTTCCCATTGCGGGTGGAACACTTCATATTGAATCGTGCCGCCGGGGTGTTTGGTAAACCCTAGATAATGCTCGGTGATGAACTCCTCGATGGAGCCTGAAGCAGGTCGTGCAGGCTTGTTTGTTAGGTTGATGGCGATCCGACTCATCAAGTTTGCACCCCAGGTATATTCGATGTTGGGAGGCGCGATCTTATGCGACATCCTGGTCGCGACGTAGTGCTCTTTGAAAAGTGTGTTGGAAATCAGCGGGATGACGGACCTGGGGACAATCTCCTTGATAAAGGCGACCGACCGTTTTTCGGGCTCACCCTCCGGGTGAATGTAGAAACGTAAATTGACTTCCTCGAAATTGCGATGAAAGGGGACAGGGATGCCCATCACCCGTGTCTTTTTGAACATGAAGGCGACCAGGCTAACAAAACACTGTCCTTCAAAGAGATCGAGTAAGGTGCCGCCAGGCACATAAGGCTCCAGCACTTGCGGATCTACCTCGTAATTGGCGAGAATCAGGTCCTCCCATCTGGCGTTGAGAAAGTGCATTTTTTCTAACCGCTAAATACGCCAAATACGCGAAAGTTGCTTGACCAGTGGATTCAGTGGATATGAAAATTTAGCGTAGTTCGCGTATTTAGCGGTCAGTAGCTATTCAGGGATCGAGTGATAGATCTGCTCCAGGGTCAGCACGGCGTAGGCGGTGACCAGCACGGGGTCGCTTTCCCACCAGCGGGAGTTTTTATTGACCCATGAGCCGTCGGGTGCCTGGGTCGAGAGCAGGGCGTTGGAGAGTTCGTTGCGCCAGTCGATCTCCTTGCCGTCCTTGGTGGTCAGTTTGTCGACATTGGCGGCAGCGAGGCCCTTGGCCATGGTGTGATAGTAGTAGAACAGCCCTTGTTGGCCGAGGCTCGGATCCTCCTTGGTGGCGAGGCCGGGGTTTTCCTTGACGGTGAAGTTCTCGGAGAGCCACTTTTTGACAGCGGTTACGCGGATGTCTTTTTCATCGAGCTCGGCGTAGATCATCGAGAGCAGGGCGGCGTAGGACATGGAGCCATAGCCACGCAGCTCCTTGGTGCCATCGGGCAGGGTGCGCGTGCCGGCTTTGGAGTCGCCAGGGAAGTAGTTGAATGAGCCGTCGTTGCCAATGCCGGGCTGGTCGTTGGTTTCCTTCAGGTTCTGGGTGCGGGAGATAAACTTGATCGCCGCCTCCCAGTTGAGTTCCGGCTGTTTGCCCTCGGCGTCATCCTGGGCGATGTGGCGTGATAGTTTGAGTGCCTCGATGGAAAGGTAGGTGTTCGACATGTCGGAGTGCTGGTAAGAGCCGCCGTAGCCGATGCCGCCATCGTATTTGTTGTCGGTTTCCCCTTTGTTATCCCAGTCGGTTTGCTGGTTGATCAGGAAACGGCGGGCTTTCAGGATGGCCGGGTGGTAGGATTTGTCACCCGTGGAAACAAGAGCCACGATGGAGGTGGCGGTGTTGTAGGTGCCGAGTCCCTTTCCATAGATACCGCCGTCATCCTTCTGTTGCTTGGTAAGCCAGGCGTAGCCTTTGTCGATGTAGTCCGCCTTCTGATACGAGGGGGAACGCAGCGCAGCGGTGAGCGCGAGAGCCGTGTAGGCAGGGTAATCTGTATCACGCCAGAAACCTGCCTTGTCCTGCTGGGCCTTGAGATAGTCGTTGCCACGTTCGATGGCCCGCTTCATCTCCAGTTTGATCGAGAGGTAGGGCTCCTGTTTATCCTGTGCTGATAGAGGCAGGCTGCCAACGATGCTTGAAATGATCAAAGAGCTAACAATTTTCATAGTGTTTGGTATTGGGGATTTGAAACCTGGAGTTTACGGTGCCGCCGCCCACGGCTTCAGGGTGACGGTCAGAGCGGTACCTTCAGCCGGTATCCGTGGGGCGGGGAACCAGAGGGTGTCGTCGTCGCGATCCTTGCCGGGGTAGTTGGCGATGGACCCCTCGTCCGGGAAAATGGTGAAGATGTTGCCGGTCAGCTTGGCTTTGAATTTTTGATGATGCACGTATGAGCCGTTATAGACCCAGGGGGTGTGAGGCATGGGTTTTTTGAGGATGCGGTGCTGTAACCAGTCGGTGATCGGGAATGTCTTTTCCTTCCCACCTTGATTCCAGGTAATGAAGATGCCGAAACGCGCGGCCTTTTTGATCTCATCCGCCACCACGGGATAATTTTCGCTTGGGGTGCCATCGGCTTTCAGCTCGCGGAAGAGTTCGGGGGATTCCTTGTAGTTGAGAAGCTTGAGCGCGATGTTGACGTGGGTTGGGTCGGCCTCGGTGACGAGCAGGGCTTCATGCACCTTTTCTCCATTCACATGGACGAGCAGGTATTCGAGCACCGTCCCTGGGTCGGTGATGTTGGTTTGCGCAGGAATGGTGATCTCGCGCGTGTCCTTGTTGAGCTTGATCTTACCAATCTGATAGGTGGAGGGGGAGATTTTTTTGACCACAGGTTCCTGCCTGGCCGGTTTGACGGATGTCTCGGACTCAGGGGCTACTTTATTTTCCGGCGCGTCAGTCGTCCCGGGTGCGGCGGGTTCGGCCCAAGCACAGGGAGCCAGTCCCACAATCGCGAGAAAGGGGAGAGACCTGGTATGGAGGTTGATGGGATGGATCATCTTGCTCTGCAGTGAATGTAACGTAGATGGAGAGGTTTTCTTGGTTTTTTTTTACATAAAATGCCCCCCCGGGTTGAATGGGCGTCGGATTACTCCTGTTCGGCGAGCCAACGCTCGACTTCAATGGCTGCGGCGCAGCCCTGGCCGGCGGCGGTGATCGCCTGACGGTATTCCGTGTCCGAGATGTCGCCAGCCGCATAAATTCCCTCGACGCTGGTGCGGGTGCCGTGTTTTTGCAGGATGTAGCCGTTGTCGTCTGTTTCGACCAATCCATTGAGGAAGTCGCTGTTGGGGGTGTGGCCGATCGCCATGAAAACGCCTTCGACCTCGAGCTCGGAGAGATCCCCGCTTTGAGTGTCAGCAAGGCGGACGGCACGGATGTCGCCCTTTTCGTTGGTTAGATACTCCTTGATTCCCGAGTTCCAGATGACTTCGATTTTTTCGTGGTTCAGGGCACGTTGGGCCATGATCTTGGATGCCCGGAGCTCGTCGCGCCGGACGATCAGGTAGACCTTGCTGGCAAATTTGGTGAGAAAGGTGGCTTCTTCACAGGCCGAGTCGCCACCGCCGACCACGCAGACGGGCACGTTGCGGTAGAATGCCCCGTCACAGGTGGCACACGCTGTCAACCCGTGCCCCCCCTTGGTAAGTTCTTCCTCGCCGGGTAGTCCGAGGTAGCGGGCGGAGGCGCCGGAGCAGACGATCACCGCCTTGGTGTGAAGCTCCTTGTCGCCCACTTTGAGGGTGAATGTGCCGTCGTCGTTTTTGGTGACGGCTTCGACGCGACCAAACTCGACGCGGGTGCCGAATTTCTCGGCTTGTTGTTGCATTTTCACCATCAGCTCAGGGCCGCTGATGCCTTCGGGAAAACCGGGGAAGTTTTCCACTTCAGTGGTTGTGGTCAGTTGGCCTCCGGGTTGGGTGCCGGTCAGCACAAGCGGGTTAAGATCGGCACGGGATGCGTAGATGGCGGCGGTGTATCCGGCAGGGCCGGTTCCTATGATGATGACGTTTTCCATGATGTTGAGAGTGTGAACGCGCGGGATTATGCCCGTTAATGATCGGTGGGCAAGTGGTTTTATCCGGTCATGCCGCAGCGAAGTAACAACGGCTGCCCGCGGGTCATGCGACAGGGATTCTATAGCTAGAACATAGCTAGAACATGAAGGTTGTCATGTTCTTGCGGCACAGTGATGCCATTTCCTCCACCAGAGCCGGGTCGGTATTGTTAGAGCTGACCAGGCTGATTGTGCAGGAGAACTCTTTGAAAGGCTCCATATCTTGGAAACGGAGAAGGTTTCCGAATATGCGGGTCCACATCGATGCGGGGCCTGGAAAGATGCCAATATCGTTTAAGCCTAGACAAGTGGCTGCGATATGGTCGAAGCACGGCAATTCCTGAATAGCCCGGTAGGTCATGCCGGCCTCGGCTGCTTGTCTGCTCTGCAAGATGCCTTTGATACCGTAGACGAGGGTTCCACTCGGAATGAGTAGATTCATAAATGAGGGGGGATCCTTGGGCGCCGTGGTTGCGGTTGCCGAGCAGAGTCCGGGGATTTGAATGATGTCGGTATATTGGTATCCAATGCCAGCAGGGCGGGGGGCATATTGACACAGGATGGAGAGGTCGGACTCGATTAATGAGACTCCTGCACTTGTCACGGGATGGCTGGGTAGCTGCAGCTTGATGCGTGGATCCCCGCTTATTTCAGACCGCAGGCTGTGTGTCCATGGGCAGGAGGGGATGGACATGGAGATGGCGTCTGTATCCATTGCCCTGATGGCCTCTGCTGCATGTGCCACCCTGAGGAAGCTGGTAAGCAGTTGCTTGACCCGTGGCAGGAGCATTTGCCCGGCAGTGTTCAGGGAGATGTGTCCACCGGCTCGATCAAAGAGTTGGGTGTCCAGGTCTTTCTCGATTTTTTGCAGAGCCGACGAGAGTGTCGGCTGTGTGATGCCAAGCTGGGCAGCGGCGGCGGATATGTTCTCGAGCTTGGCAGCATGGGTGAAGTAGTGGAGTTGCTTGATCGATAAGTTCATTGATTTGTGCGTTGTGTAATGAGCTTGTTATTTCGATATCTGGAAAAATTCGTTGACCGCGGGTTTGAGTGGAGGCCGGAGTCGGGAGATGAGATAAACCGGAGTCGTTGCGTTTTTTTGAAACGGAAGTGCTGACACGTTTTTCGGGGGGAGCCCCTGGCTTAAGAGTATGGAAGGGAAGACCGCATCAGGCTGGGATGAAAATTGCAATGCCTCGGTTGCGTTGGCAGCGCGGATGAAACGAGTTTCCTTGTTCTGGAATCCAAGGGTGTCCCGAAGCAGATCCAGTGCCCGTGCCTCTGTCATCAACGACCACAGAATGACGGTCAGGCCGTTTGTCGACGGCTGTGCGTTGTCGCCATTGCTTTGGTAGTAAACCAGTGGCTCCTGGTAGAGCACCCGTGACGACAACTGTTTATGCGTAGAGGGGAGGCAGCTTATGAATGCCTCGCACGCACCTGACAGGAGGTGTTGTTCGTTGAGGTTGAATTTGAAAATCGGATCCAACGAGCCGGAGCGGGTGCTTGGATCGAGGAATTTCTCCCGGAGCGTGTGTGAAAATGCCAGGCAGGGGTTAACTCCTATCACTGTTTTGTGGTATGCCCGATGCGCGTTGCCTATTGTTTCCTCCAGAGACATCAAGGATTGCCTTAGCTCGTCGAATGACCGCAGCCACCTTTTTGCCTCATCAGTGAGGCGGAAAGCCCCTCCTGATTTGCGTGCGACCAGCCTAAACCCCACGCTGTCCTCCATTGAGCGGATATTACGCCGTAGGTGCGCTTCGCTGATTTTTAATCGATAGGCTGCTTCTGTATAGGAGTCGGCCTGATTGAGAACAAGGAGGCGTTTTAAGTTCACTAGGTCAACCCAGTCCCCACATGCTGCGCAGTAGAGGCTTGGGTGATCCTTGACTACAGGTTGGCTGCAGATCTCCACAGAATGGTTGGTTGGTCGGCTTTGATGGAGGGATGGCATCGTTGTTCCAGATATGAGGGTGAGCTTGGATCACATTAAACAGGGTCAGGGCTGTAGAAACAATGTATTTTTTGTGACTCTGTAGGTGCAAAACTTATGAGTCCATAAGGAGGGTGTTGTAGGTTGGTGGGCGCATGGAGGGAAATGTGCCTATTTGGGGGGGCAGGCTAACAGTCAGTCCGTCATAGGGGATGTGAGTCCGTTGTGTTGATCTGACACGAAGTGAAAACGGCATGCCTGATATCGGGGCGGCAGAACTTGTGGATTCCATGATCGCAAAATGAACCCGTTGGCTGGGATGCTATCGTATAACTATGATCTCTTTGTTAGTCCCCTCGCGGTATGGGGATGGTCGACGTGTTCGCACAATAGGTGGATGCAGATAACTCCGCGAATCGGTGCATGTATGGGTGAAATTACTGCAACACCGTAATACAGCATATTGCTTATGGCTCAATAGAAAATTGGAGATATTCGATGGCGATGACTCCATCAAAAAAATGTGCGTCTTGATGTGTATTTAACAAAGCCTAACTAAGCTATGGTGTTTGCGTTCAAAAGAATTTCCATTCGCAAGAACCCAAATAAAAACATGAAACCAAAAACTAACAGAATCAAGCAAGCCTTCCTGGGCTTGACGACGATGACCGCCCTAGCGGGCATGGCAGGAGCCCAGACATACCAGCCCTATGCCAATGGATCGGCAGCAGACAACGCATTGAGCTTCAACAATGGAGCCGATGCTACGGTGGAGGCTCCCTTGTCTCCCCTTGGTCTGGTCCTTACATATAACAACACTCCGGCCATCGGCAGTGGTGGTGGATGGGATTTGTCAGCCCAAGGTTCCACGAACTTAGGCGTAGGTGTTTTGGTAACCCTTCCTTTGGCTAGCACAAGAGCAAAGACTGCGACAGGAGTGGGTGATCTCACATTCGGAACCGCATCAACAGGACTGCTGAGTGACCTTGCCGGGCTTGCATTGCCGATGGCATGGGAAGCCAGCCTCACTGTCCCCGATTCTGAAACATGGACCGCCGGTGTCGCAGACACGATGACATATAACTTTGATGTGCAATTCAGCAACGGCTTGCTAGGTCTGGGCGCAGGCGTTTTCCCTGATCTCACCCTTGAGATTTCCGATGGCAGTGGCGTTCTCTACGCATCATCAGATGTGGGTGCTCTGCTTGGGATTACGAACCTGGTGAACTCGTCTTATTCGGGTAGCGCGGACTTCAACTATAATCCGGCGAACGGGCCTCTGGAGATCAAGTGGTCAGCATCCCAGACAGTCAGTGCCGGCCTGCTGGGTAATGGAGATGACGTTTTTAGGATCAGCAATACTGATTTCACGGTAACACCTGTGCCGGAGCCTTCGTCCGCCGTACTCCTTGGAGTGGGTGTGGTCACGTTGCTTGGCCGCCGCCGCCGTAAGTAACTTTGCAGTTTTGGGCTTGCTGTGTTTCGGGGGTTTGCGAGCCCAAAAAAGGGGGGAAGACTGAATTCTCCCACTGGAGCCGGGGTGCGCCCCGGCTCCCATTTTTATTTCTGCCTGATGGTGTGACAGCGTGAACTGCGTGTGGGGATCAGCCTTGCAATTGCTTTACAAAGATGGCAGAAACGCCGCGCGGCCCGCTGGCTGTGTCTATGAAAATTATTATTGTAGGAGCTGGAGAAATCGGACGTCATCTGGCGATCTCCCTGTCGCGCGAGGCCCATAGCATCGTGGTCATTGAAAACGATGCCCAGGTCGCCGCCGAACTTGAACAGCATATCGACGGACGGGTTATCACCGGCAGCGGTGCGAGTGCCAGTGTGCTTCTCGATGCCGGAGTGGTGGAGTGCGAGCTGTTCCTTGCATTGACCAGCGACAGTACGGTGAATCTGATGTCGGCGTCGATGGCCAAAAAACTGGATGCCCGGAAAGTGATCGCCCGGGTGAATCCCGCCCTCCAGCGTGAGGAGTGGCTGTTCGACTACCGCACCCATTTTGGCATCGACCACGTGTTCAGCTCCGAGCGGCTCAGTGCTATCGAACTCTCCAAATTTGTAAGAAACCCGGATTCGCTGATGGTGGAGGAAATCGCGCGTGGACGTATAGAACTGCAGCAAGTCCGCGTCAATGAAGGCAGTGATGCCGTTGGTAAACGGCTGGTCGACCTCAAGGCACCCGAACGGACGAGGGTGGCATCGATTACCCGCGGCGGCGAACACTTTGTCCCCTCAGCTGAAGACGCACTGGCGGCGGGTGATGTGGTGACGATTTTCGGGGAGCCCAACAAGTTGCGCAAGTTGTCGACCCGACTGCAAAAGGGAAGCGGCAAGCAAGAGGAGATCCGCGTCGTTATTTTCAGTGGTGGTGAATACGGTTTTTCCCTCGCGCAGATGTTAGAAAGTTTCCACTGTAAAGTGAGGATCATTGAAAAGGACCGTGAGCGTGCGGAAGAGCTTACAGGGCTTTTAGCGGACACCACAGTGATCAACACCGATGGGACGGTGCTTTCGGAGCTGGAGGAAGAGCAGGTAGGCGATGCGGATTTCTTCATTGCCACCAGTGGTAGTGATGAGGATAACGTGATGACCTGCTTGCAGGCGAATAACCTCGGGACCAAAAACTGCCTCACCCTGATCCACCGGGCTGATTATGCGAATGCGATCAGTGCCAGTGGTCGCCACTTTGGCGTCCTCGCTGCGGTGAGTCCCCGGGAGGCTACCCGGCGTGAGCTTGAGCGTTTCCTGACTTCGGACCGGTTCCACACCGTCAAGAAAATGGGTGCCGGCGAGGTGATCGAGACGGAGGTGGCCAAGGCCTCGATCGCTGCGGAACACATGGTGTCCGAGGTCGCCTGGCCGGAGGGCTGTGTGCTGGTTGCCCTCATGCGAGGTATCCACGCGAGTTTTCCAGGGCCGGAAGATGTGCTGCACCCGGGTGACACCATTTATGCGATGGTGGCTCCCAAGGTGCGCAGCAAGTTCCTCAAACTGGTCCGCTGACCGCCCTGCCCACCACCCGCTACCCGCTACCCGCCATTGCGTTAAAAAATGAACTTCCGGATCCTCGCTAAATTCCTTGGTGCCTTGCTTCTGTTGGAGAGTGTGGCGATGGCATTCTGCGGCGTATTCGCCTGGCTGGATGACGTGCCTGGTGACGTCGGTGCCATGAAGGCCTTGTTTTTATCCGCTGGGGTGGTTGCCGTGGGGGGGCTCTTGCTGCTGGTATGTGGTATTGGGAAAATTGACCGTATTCCCAGGCGCGAGGGGATCGTGGTGGTGGGGCTGGGTTGGCTGCTGTGTGGAGCGGTGGGAAGTTTGCCGTATTTGTTAGGTGAGCCCAAGTTGGAGATTGCTGACGCATTGTTTGAATCGGCTTCCGGGTTCACCACCACGGGATCGACAGTGATGAGTGCGGATTCCTCCGTAGCTGGTAATATTGAGTCATGGCCGAGAGGTATCCTGATGTGGCGTTCTGTGACCCAGTGGCTGGGGGGGATGGGTATCCTGGTTCTGTTTGTCGCTATCCTTTCCTACCTCGGGATGGGGTCGAAATCGCTTTTCCGCAACGAGTCCTCATTCCAAACGGGTGAGGCCAGCACAGCCCGCATCCGGGACACCGCCATGATTTTGTGGAAGGTGTATGTCTGTATCACGGTGGTTTGTGTGTTGGGGTTGAAGGCGATGGGACTAACCACGTATAATGCGGTTTCACATGCGTTCACGGTGGTTTCAACCGGTGGTTTCAGTCCCCATAATGCCAGTGTCGGGCACTACATGGATTGGGGCAACGGGTGGTTGATCGAGCTCTGGCTCAGCCTGTTCATGGTGGTGTGCAGCATGAGCTTCCTGGTCTGGGTGGTGTTGTTGAGGAAGCGGTGGAAACGACTGCGCGACGAGGAGGAGGGCCGTTTATTTGTTGTCTTGTGTGTCGTCTCGGCTGTCGTTCTGGCCTTTGGGATCGCAAGCTCGCAGACCGTGGATTTCCTGACCGCGCTGAGACACAGTTGGTTTACCATCACATCCATTGCCTCCACCACTGGGTTTGGCACGGTGGATTACACGGAGTGGCCAAGTTTCGGGCTGATCATGATCGCCGGGATGATGTTGCTCGGTGGCTGCTCGGGCTCGACAGCCGGTGGTCTGAAGGTGAGTCGGCTGATCGTATTCCTCAAAACGGCACGGTTTGAAATCGTCAAGGCGTTCCGACCCAACCAGGTATTCCGGATGCATGTCAACGGCAATGCCCTGGGCGAAACCGAGAGGGGGCAGACCGTGGTATTCGTCGCGCTTTACGCCTTTATCGTGATCGTCTCATGCTTTGTTGTCGCCCTTTTGGAATCGGCCAATGGCACCGACATGATTACCTCGTTTGGCTGCGTGGTGGCGACACTCGCTAATATCGGCCCGGGTTTTGGCGACGTGGGGCCGTCCGGGAACTTCGCCCATTTACTCCCAGTGACCAAGTTGTTCCTGTCGGTCTTGATGATCTTGGGTCGTCTCGAACTCTATGCCATCCTGGTCTTGTTCATGCCCTCGATTTGGAGGAAATACTAACGGCGGAGCGCGGCTAATTGACGTAAATGTCGTCGGGTGCCTCAGCCAGGATCCGGTGATACGGGGAGATGCCACGCAATAGGTCGGCCCACAGATCGTGTGCGTGATGACTGGCCAGGATGCCCGAGGTCGGGAGGGTTGGAATCCAGGAGTTTCTCCTCAATTCGTTCTCCAGCTGGCCAGCAGTCCATCCTGAATATCCGGCAAAGGCCCGGACCAGGGTGCCTGGCTGGTGGGAGTGTCTGATGGCGTCAGCCGCGGAGATCCGGGTGGCGTATTTGAGCGACTGGTTTTCCTTCGTCCAGAACGCGGCAAAAGTAAGATGCTCCTGGCCTACCGGGCCACCGAGGTGCACCGGAATATGGACGAGATCGGCAAACTCGGGCGATGTCAACAAATCACCAAGGAGCTGTCCCGTGGGGTGGTTCAGGATCAAGCCGTAGGCACCGTCATCGACATGATGTTCGGCTAACAGGATCACACTTTTATTGAAAATGCCATCCCTTAACGAAGGGTCGGCGATCAGCAGCTGGCCTTCGAGGTGAATGGGGGAATCGGTGGAATCATGCATGGGCGGTACTGACTATCTTTCGAGGAAAGTCCGTGAGATGTCAAGTGACGGATCCATGATTTTAGGACAATTATTTTTAATCCATTTTACAGGGATGGAATTTCTTGTAACTTGCGGATTGCCAAGTCGCTGTTGGCCGTGAAGCATATCCCTATGGACTCCATGGATTGGAAACTACCTGTTGTTGCCATCGGTTCCGTCATCGCTGGATTGTCGATGGTATCGTGTTCCTTGTTGGGGGGCGGTAACAAAGCTTCCAAGGACGACCCCTACGGTCTCGGAGCTTACCAGAGTGCGGGAGGACGGGTTGCGGGGATGGGCCCCGCGACGGCCGGGGTATCGCCTGGCGGGGGAGCATCAGCGGGTGCCGCATCGGGCTCCCCGGGCAAGGCGGCGGGTATCACCCGGGATGAGGATATAGTCTGGGCTCCGGAAAACCCGGATGAAGCGATTGGCGGTGGCCTGGAGGAGCTGTGGAAGCAGCCGGAAAACAAAACCTGGCACATGAGCTATAAGGAAGCAGCCCAGCAATCGAGGCAGACGGGTAAACCCCTGCTGATCTGGTTTACTGATTCCGCGCAAAGCCCGCTTTGCCGTCGACTGAGTGATGAGTTGTTCTCGACCTCCGACTTTGAAAGCTGGGCGACCTCGACATTGGTTAGATTGCGGGTGGATACCACCATTCCCCCTAAAGAGCGCAACACCGATCTCGGGGTAAGGAAATCCCGCTATGTGGAGCAGTTGAAAAAACGTTACAGCGTGCATGGCCACCCCACAGTCGTCCTCCTCCTGCCCAGTGGCGAAGTGCATGCCAGCTACCGGGGGTACAAAAAAGGGGATTCGGATTATTACTGGGCACGTTTGAAACAAGCCGTGGTCAAGGCTGAGGAGTCGTATGGAAAATGGCGCGAGAAATACGAACAGCGGGGTTACCGGCTCTGGACCAGCAGGGATGGTCAGAAAACCTTCGCCAAACTTTACCGCTTTCAGCCAGGGAGCGTGACCTTGATCGATCCCGATGGCAAACGTGGCACCACGTCCTTCAAAAGGCTCTCCGATGCGGACCAGGCATGGATTTTGCTCCAGAAAAAGAAATACGACGCCCGCAAGGGCGAGTAAGCCCGCCATCGCGGGGGGTGAAGCGGGTGGGGGACGGGTAATCGAGCCCGGTGGGAACCAGCTTCCAGGGGGCGGGTCAGCTGGAATGGATGCCGTGGATTTCCAGGGGCGCAAATCTTGGAAATTTCTCTTGCAGTGAGATAGAAAAGCGATTAGCCATTGCCGCCCTAGATTCGGGACCCCCCTGATGACCAGGGGCTACGCCTCCTGAAATACCCTCCATTGCAATCAATTTCCACCTGTCCACGTCACCTTATTCCCCCATGGCCGCTAAAAAGAAAACGACAAAGAAAGCCGCTAAGCGTGTAGTAAAGAAAGCTGCCAAAAAAGCAGTCAAGAAATCTACCGCCAGCAAAAAAACAGCCAAGAAAACCACCCAAAAAGCAGTGCCTAAAAAAGCGGCTAAAAAGGTCACCAAGAGGAAAGTGACCCAAAAAGTCACCAAAAAAGTCACCAAAAAGGCGGTTAAGAAGGCGGTTAAGAAGATCACGAAAAAGGCCGTGAAGAAAACCACCCAAAAGGTGGCCAGAAAAGTCACCAAGGCTGCCCCAAGCAAAAAAGCGGTCAAGAAGGTTGTCAAGAAGCCCCTCCCGCGCAAGTCCGTGGTGCTCAAGGGGTTTGCTAAAAAACAGCACCAGCGCTTGCTGGACCTCCGCGACGAAATCCTCGACGCCATGTATGGTGTCACTCATGACACCTTGAAAAATACCGATAGCATGGAAACCGGTGGCGGGGGAATGCACACCGGTGATGCCGGTAGCGACTCCTACGATCGTGATTTCGCCCTCAACCTGCTGGCCAAGGAGCAAGATGCCCTGAGCGAGATCGAGCAGGCGATCACCCGGGCCGAGACCGGCGTCTACGGAATCTGTGAAATGTCCGGCAACCGCATCCCCAAAGAGCGCCTCGAGGCCATTCCCTTCGCCCGTTACACCGTCGAGTGTCAGGCCGAATGGGAAAAGCAAATCGGCAATAACCGGGGCAACAGCAAACCGGAATTCGGCTTCTCCAATGGCAATATGCGATAAAAATGCGCAAAAATACCAAATCATCGGATTCTCTGCTTGACCAACGGGCGTAAATGCGTAGTTTGCGCGTCCCGCCCACCATGGCTTCGCGCCCCGCGTCGGATACATTCCAGACACCTACCGCGGCTCAGGCCAGGCACACAAACCGACACAGGCGACCCGATTTCCGCACTTTATTGAAAACAAAGACAGCACCTCCATCACTATTTTAACAATCATCAGATCATGGCACGCGACATCATCATCCTCGAATGCACCGAAGCAAAGGCTGAAGGAAAGCCCACTTCACGCTATACTTCCACTCGTAATAAAAAGAGCCTTAACACTCCAGGCCGTCTGGAAAAAATCAAGTTCAACCCGTTTCTTCGTCGCCGTACTCTCCACCGTGAGATGCGCTAGGCTATCGACCGTTCACACCAGCTGCTAGCAACACGAACCACCATTTTTCATCATGTCCTCAATATCCACTCCTAAGAACAAAGAGCGCCGCATTTCATTCTGGAAAGCCAACCGCCCGATGCCGCACCGTCGCCACGACATCCCGGCCGCCGAGGTTGACTATAAAAATGTCGAGTTGCTCACGAAGTTCACTACTTCCACGGGTAAGATCCTTCCACGTCGCGTAACTGGTGTTTCCGCCAAGCTTCACCGCAAGATCACCCGTGAGATCAAGCGCGCCCGCGCCTGTAACCTGATCGGGTAATTCCGTTAAGGTGAATAAGTCACTTTCCAAGCCTGTCCGCTGATTCCGGGCAGGCTTTTTTCTTTGTTTTTTACGCGCCAACCAACTGCTACTGACCACGATGAAGGAACTTAAGGACACACAGAACGAGTTTGACGACCGGAACATCGCCATCGACCGCGTGGGTGTCAAATCCCTGCGCTTCCCGCTCCAGGTGCGCAACAAGGACGGTAGCACGCAGCGAACCGTCGCGACCACGGCCCTCGCTGTGGATCTGCCCCATCACTTCAAGGGTACCCACATGAGTCGCTTTGTGGAGGTGCTGAACTCCCACGGCAACTGCCTCGACGTCAGGGAAATGACCGCCATCCCGAACGAGCTGCTCGGTCGGCTCGACGCCCGCAAGGCACACGTTGAATTCCGCTTCCCCTTCTTTCGCAGCAAACCCGCACCCGTCACCGGGATGCCCGGTGTCATGGACTACGAGGTGGTTTTTGAAGCCGAATCCGACATCGACGGTGGCCATGATTTCAAACTGACCGTGATTGTTCCGGTAGCCACCCTCTGCCCGTGCTCGAAGGCGATCAGTGCCCGGGGCGCCCATAACCAGCGAGGCACGGTGACTTACTCGGTGCGGTTCAAAAAGCCCATCTGGATCGAGGATCTGGTCGACCTGGTGGAAGCCTCCGCCAGTTGCGAACTCTACAGCCTGCTGAAACGGCCCGATGAAAAAGCGGTGACCGAACGCGCCTACGACAACCCGGTCTTTGTTGAGGACCTTGTCCGCAACATCGCCGCCCGGTCCAACGCCCAGGACAACATCGTCTGGTATCGCGTGGAAGCGGAGAACTACGAGTCGATCCATAACCACAATGCCTACGCAGTGGTGGAAAGTGAAGCGGTGGGCAAGTGAGACAATCACCGGTCTGCATGCTCACCTGGCTCTCGCACTTGAAAAGGTGAAAAACATGCGTGCGGTTTTTGCCAGCTGCGGTAAAAAGGGGGCATGTCCGATGACCATTACCTCCGCCGCCCATACCTGACACTTCCTGGAGCCAGGGGAATGCCGGATGTCCGTGAAATCCTCGCCCGCATGCCGGACGAGCAGAAACACCGCTTTGAATCATCCGGCGAGTTCATTCGTCGCCTCGCTGTGCGCATCACCAAGTGGCGCGAGGGCTTGCCCGAAGATGAGGAGCCGGCGATTTTTGCCCTGATGTCGAACGGAGACGCCGTCGAAGTCCACTCCCTGGGTGAGGACGGCCACTCAAGTGTGGTGGTGGAAGGAAACCTCAATGGTTCCGCCTGTATGTTTATCAGCCACCAGTCGAGTTTCCAGGTGGTGTGTTACACCCGCAAGATCGAGGAGGAAAAACCTGCCCGGAAAATCGGTTTTCACGTCGGGGGCGAGGAAATAGAAGCGTAGGCCGCCAGTTAGCTGCCACCCTCGGAATGCGGGGGCAGTCGCAGCCAGCCTGCGGGTTTGTTGGTCCCTCCCAGCAGCCAGCCGTCCGCGGTTTTGACCAACGGCAGCCTTACCCGTGGAAGGCCCGCGATGTTTTGCTGGACGACTTCCACCGAGTCGGCTTCGACCTTGCTGATGATGGCGACATGGCCATACTCGCCATGCGTGTAGACGAGCAGGTCTTCAGCCCGTGGTTTTTCATCACCACCATTACGGTACTGCACCAGAGCCCTGTCCCGGTTGATTTCCCCATGTTTGAGGGAGGTGTTGAAAAAGCTTTTGGCATGCCCCCAAACATCCGGCATGTGATGGTGAAACCGGTCATGGTAGTAGCGTTTGACAAATTCAACACACTGCCAGCACCTACCATAATAATAACCGTCGTCGTTCGAATAATGCTCACCGTGACTCTCGTAACAGTCTTTCCCGTTAGAGTGAATTGCAACGCCGCGTTCGCGGTCGACGATTGCCCCCACTGGTGGAATTGGCCGCGTCGAGGGTTCATCACTCTCCTGGTGCCAGAACAGCTTCATCCCCAGGCCAATGATGATTGGGGTTAAAAGTATAGCTAAAACCAATAAGAATTTACGCGACACAACAGAGGGGGGTTAAACTAAGTTTGATTTAATGTCAACCAGTAAAAACAGTGCACTGTAAACTTCCGCGACGGAGCCGTCCGGGTGGCGAAAGGGTGTTTTGACACGCAAGTGTGCCGACAACTCCCTGACATCAGGCCAGAGCTCGATGGTACACTTCGCCGGGGCGAATTCACCTTGGGCGGAATAGTGTTTCCAGCCGAGCCTGGTGCCGTCATCCGGGCACCGGAACCATGCCTGATAGCCACACATGACCTTGCCCTTGAGTCCCGAGGTGCTTTCCCGACTGGTTCCGGCCCCGACAGGAACCAGGCTGACGACAGCCAGTGGAAGGAAGATCAGGAGTCTCAAACAAGGCGACATAAGCCCAATACGTGGCAAATGTGCATTTTCTCCCTGGAAAATGGATTCCGCCCGCAACTTCATGTCATATCGGGGGATTTAATCAGACAGAATATTGCCTTTTCGGCGTTTAAGTGAATAGTGATCACCACGCACGGCGACAACCGCCCATTCATGAATGACTGACCTACTTATTGCTCCCGCCCGCGATAGCGGCTGTGAAGACCTTGAAGCACTTGCCGATGTCGTAAAGACAGCGGCCGAGCAGCAGCGGTCTCCTGTCGATGACGTGCTCGATTCCGGCGCTGTCGATGAAGAGCCCTACCTCGCCGCCCTGGCCCTGAAAACCGGTATGGAGTGGGTGGCGACCATCCCCGATTTTGAAAATGTCGGACCAATCCGCGCCGCATGCGGTCCCCGGGTCGCTCTGGCGCATCGTTTGCTCCCTATGGAGCTGGAAGGGGACGAAGGCAAACAAAGTCTGGTCCTGCTGACCTATGACCCACTCAATCTCGTGGCCCGTCAGGCTGCCACCCAACAGATTGAGCTGCCGATCATCTGGAAAATGGCGTCACGCCGCCGCATCCATGATTCACTGCGAAAACTCTATGGTGTGGGTGCCGATACGTTTGAGCAAATCCTGGAAGGGCGCGATCTCGATTACGATAACCTCGAAGCCGCCGATGAGGCCAATATCATCGACGCCGATGAGGATGAGGAGGCCAGTGTTGTCAAGTTTGTCAACCAGATCATCCGCGAGGCGCTACAGCAGCGCGCCACGGATATTCACGTCGAGCCGCTCCACGATAACCTGCGTATCCGCTACCGGATAGACGGTCTCTTGGTGGATGTCACCGTGCCCGATAACATCAAGGCGCTGCAAAGCTCCGTGATCGCCCGTCTCAAGATCATGGCACATCTCGATATCGCCGAGAGAAGATTGCCCCAGGATGGCCGGATCAACCTGCAGTTTGAAGGGGGCACCATCGATGTCCGTGTTGCCACCGTGCCTACCGTGGAAGGTGAAAGCGTCAGTCTGCGACTTCTGAACCAGGAAAAATTCACCATCTCGAAACTCGCGCTGGAGCCTTTTGTGGCGGATAAAATCAAGCAGTTACTCAAGCTCTCCAACGGCATCTGTTTGATCACCGGACCTACGGGTTCCGGTAAATCGACCAGCCTGTATTCCTTCCTCAGTGAGGTGAATTCACCAGATACGCGGATTGTCACGATTGAGGACCCGGTGGAAAACAAGCTTCCCGGGGTGATGCAGATTGCGGTGAAGTCGGAGATCGGCCTCACCTTTGCGAGTGGCCTTCGTTCGATTCTTCGGGCCGACCCGAATATCGTGATGATCGGTGAGATCCGTGACCTGGAAACGGCGGAGATCGCCATCCGGGCATCTCTCACAGGTCACCTCGTTTTCAGCACCCTCCACACCAACGATGCCATGGGCGGGATTAGCCGTCTAATCGATATGGGCGTGGAATCCTTCCTTCTCTCAGCCTCCGTCCGCGCGTTCCTGGCACAGCGGCTTGTGCGCCGCCTCTGCCCCAACTGCAAGACTCCGCACGAGCTGACAGACTTCCAGCGCAAGGAGTTGGAAATCCCGGATCACATCACCGGCCAGTGTTACGATGCGGTCGGTTGCGACCGCTGTCGGGGAACCGGCTTCAGCGGTCGACTCGCCATTTACGAGGTTGTTCTACTCACCGAGGCGATGCAGGATCTTATTGTCAAAGGCGAAGACAACCGTAAGTTGCTCGACCAGGCGTACAAGGACGGCTACGTGCCCATGCGCGAGTATGGTTGGCATAAATGTTTCTCGGGCGATACGACACTGGAAGAGGTGATTTCCGTCACCAGCGCGGAGCTTTGTTAGTGCCACCCATCATTTTGTAGCTATTCTCATTTAAACGGATCATTCATGGCGGTATTCACCTACAAGGCACTTGGTAAAAATGGAGCGGTTAGCCAGGGCGAGATCACAGCTGGTGATCGTCCTGAAGCTCTCAGGGTGCTGGGTCGGCGTGGTCTGCAACCGGTTTCCCTCAGCATCAATACGGCGGCGAAGGAGGCGAAGACATCCGCGAAACCGACACGTGCAAAATCCCCCGCCAAGGATGCCGCCAAAGGGCAGAGCGGTGGCAAAGGCACCCAGCGGGACGCAAACGGTTTGCTGAAGCTGAAACGTTCCGAGGTTGTGCTTTTTACCGAAGAGCTCAGCGAGATGCTGGGTGCCGGACTCCAGCTTGAGCCCGCCCTTAAATCGATGGAAAACCGTGAGGAGCTGGGGTCACTGAAGGATGTGTCGCGGGGGGTTAGGCAGTTTGTCCGTGACGGTGGTAGCTTTTCAGCGGCATTGAAAAAGACCAGCGACAGCTTTGGCCCGCTCTACTGTAGCCTGGCTGCGGCAGGTGAAGCGAGTGGTGCGCTCGATACCATCCTGAAACGACAGGCCCATTATTTGAAGACCCTGCAGGAACTTCAAAGCAAGGTTACCCTGGCCTTGATCTATCCGGCGTTTCTCGTGCTCGCGGGTATCGGGGTGGGGGTGATTTTTGTGACCAAGCTGATCCCCCAACTCACCGACTTGATTTCGAGTACGCCTGGAGGGAAAATACCGCTCGGTGCCAAGATCTTGATCGGTGCCAGTAACTTTTTCCAGGAATGGTGGCTGGTGCTGATACTCACCATTGTTGGCAGTGCTCTTGTTTTCAAGGCCTGGAAGGATGCCGAGGCGAACAAGCTGACATGGGACCGGACCAAGTTAAAACTTCCCCTGATGGGTAAGGTGATCGAGTCGCGGTTTTATGTCCAGTTTCTGGAAACCCTTGCGAATTTGGTAGGCAACGGGCTGCCATTGCTCAGATCCCTGGAGCTGGCACGGGATGCCACCCAGAACCTCCACATCCGACAGCACATGGATCGTGTCATCGAGATGGTCGGGGACGGCCGGTCCTTCTCCCGGGCCCTCATTAACTCGGGGATATTTCCACCACTTCTGATCGACATGGTGTCCGTGGGGGAAAAAACGGGTAAACTCGATAACTCGCTCCGGCGCGCAGCTGAGCGCTATGACTCCGAACTCAACAAAAACCTCGCCCGGGTGATGGAGCTTATTATGCCGGTCGTGCTGGTTGTGATGGCCCTGCTTATCGGCACCATGGCCTATCTCATGATCACCGCCATCTTCCAGACCATTGATAACCTCGGGGGAAGATAGACAAACTCATCGCTAGCTTAGGCCTCCCATTCCGCATCAAACGATCCGGGGTAACACTGCATCACGGATTTGATCATGGCGCGGCCGCTTTGTTCCTCGTCGAGGATGACCTGGTTGACGCCCGCTTCTATCAGCTCGACGTAATCAGAGGAAAACTTGGTGCGGGCGTAGACGGGTAATTTGGGGTTTAACTCCCGGATGGCTGGCAGGGCGGATAGAACCGCTTCCTTGACAGGAAAGGTGAAGGCGATGGCTCGGGCTGTGCCAATCCGGGCAAGCTCGAGCGCGATCCTGTGGCTGGCATCGGCAAAAATGCATTTGGTCCCCCTGGCGTGCAGTTCTTTGACCGTGTTGGCGTTCATTTCAATAACCGCTACGCGGATATCCGACTTGTGAAGGTTCTCGTGGAGATTCCTGCCCACCGGGCCATAACCGCAGATGATGACGTGATCCTGGAGGTCCCCGATTTTTCCCTTCATACCCAGATGCTTGTCAGACCTTCCGGTGCTATGTGTGACTTGACGCATTTTTTTGATGGCGGGCAAACTCCATTTCATCAGCGATGGCACCAACCCCATGGTGAGTGCGGTGGTTACCAGCAGGATTTGCTCCGTCAGCGGTGTGAGGGCTCCCAGTTCTCCTGCCCGGTTTAACAGCACGATGGAGAATTCACCCGTGCTGCAAAGCGCTGCCGCCGTGGTCAGCCAGTCGCCCATACGTACCCCCGAGGCGCGTGCGGCGATGGCAACGATGGCTCCTTTGACCACAATGACTAACAGGGCGTATCCTAGGATGGCCAGCCAGTTCTGGGTGATCGTCTGCACATCGATCAACAAGCCTATCGAAACAAAGAAGACGGTGAGGAATAGGTCTTTGAATGGTAACACATCCGCCAGCACCCGATGACTGTAGATCGAGCCGCTGACCACAACCCCGGCGGCAAAGGCACCCAGGGCCGGACTCAGCCCCAGCATTCCAGAACCAACGGCAACCGCGGAGCACAGCCCGACGACGGTGACGGTAAACAACTCACGGCTTCTGGTTTTGGCGACCGCGTCCATGATGTGCGGGATGCCGTAGCGGCTTAAAAACACCACCGCCGCACAGAACGCCAAGCCCTTGGCCAAGGCGAGGCCGAGCGATAGCATAGGCTGGTCGCTATCCCCTAACAACGCAGGCAGCAATACCATAAACAGGATGACTGCAAGATCTTGAAAAAGAGCGATACCCAGGGCGACGCGTCCTTGCGGGCTGTCCGGCTGGCCCATGTCCTGGAAGGTTTTGATCGAGACGGCTGTGGAGGAGAGGGCCACGGCAAAGCCGATGGCCAGGGCGTGGTTCATCGGCAAGCCGGCCATGGATGCGACTGCGGTTCCCGCCAGTGTGCTCAGCCCCATCTGGATGCCGCCACCGAGAAAGGCCGGGCGTTTCAGATGCTTGAGTTCATCCACGGAGAATTCGATACCGAGGGTGAACAGCAGCAGGATCACTCCCAGCTCAGACAGGGCATGGATCATGGAGCTGGAGTTGGCACCCGCCCAGTGCAGGATGCCGCTGTTAGCCAATACAAGTCCGCAGATGAAATAGCCTACCAGCAAGGATTGTTTGAAGCGTGTCAGCACCAGCGAAATCACCACCACCGAGCCAAGGATCAGGGTGAGCAATACAAAAAACGATGGCACTTCCGTTGCCGCTGCCAATAAACCATGAGGCATGCCCGCTTATACTGCGAGAACCACTTTCCTGCCAATGCAAATACAGACATCTACTTCAAATTGGGAATTTGGAGCATTTGGTATTTGGTATTTTGCGTTTGGAGTTTAATAAACAGGCATGTCCAAGAGCCGTGAGGAAATTGCAGCAATGCGTGAGGAGTATGGTAGTCGCGAGATGCACCGTGCTGATATGGCGGAGAATCCGTTTTTGCAGTTTGAAAAATGGTTCGCCGAAGCCCGCGAAGTGAAACTCCACGAGCCCAACGCAATGACGCTGTCCACGGTCGGACTCGACGGATGCCCGGCGGCCCGGACCGTGTTGATGAAGTTTTTCGATGAAAATGGCTTTGTCTTTTACACCAACTACGGCAGCGCCAAGGCCAAGGAGCTGGCCGCCATCCCCATGGCCTCGCTACTCTTTCCCTGGCTCCCGTTAGAGCGGCAAGTGCGTATCGAAGGGTCGGTGGAAAAAGTCAGCACCGCAGAATCCTTGAAATACTTCGCCTCCCGGCCGCGCGAAAGCCAGATCGGTGCCTGGGTGTCGGATCAATCCAGCGTGATCGATTCCCGCGCCCTACTGCTCAACAAAATGGCGGAATTAAAAGCCAAGTTCAAAGGCGGCGATGTTCCGCTCCCCAGCTTCTGGGGCGGCTACCGTGTTAGACCCGAACGCATCGAGTTCTGGCAAGGCGGCAAAGGCCGTGTCCACGATCGCTTTCTTTACTCGAAAATAAATGACGGCTGGAAAATCGAGCGACTTGCGCCATAGACCAAGCGACGCACCCAGGCCCAATGGAGTAAAACCTTGTAAGTTGTCGGTAAGCCATGTCATGGCCCAGCAGGGCCTAACTACGGACAGCGAGGACGGAAACCGGGGCTTCGTGGAGTAATCTCTCCGCGTTGGTGCCGACGAAGATGCTCGCCAGTTTGGATTGCGCCCGGGTGCCGAGTACGACCAGGTCGGCACCGGTGTCCTTGATGTGACAGGAAAGTTCTACCGAGGGCACCGTGGACTCAAGAATGACCGAAGAGTGCTCCAGCTTCCCGAGTTGGCTGGTAAACGGCTCGAGCACCTGCGCCATGGCGTCCTGTACCCTGCGGCGAGTGCGCTCCACATAACCCAATGAGCCATCACCCACGTCATCAATGGTAGACCCCCAGTAATCCTTGTCCGGGGGATACATGACATGGACAAACTCCAGTGCCGCCTTGTTTACTTCGGCCAGCTCGATCGCTTTCTCAACCACCCGTCCGGAGGTGGCCGAGAGATCCGTGCAGGCGACGATTTTCCTGAAGTCTCCACTCTGCCAGTCGCGGGTGACCAGGACGTCAGTCACCACGGTGCGGACGCAGGAGGAGGAAATGGAGCCAAGGCGTTCCTTGGTCATGTCATTCGCTGCGATCACTAACAACACGGCTTTCCTTTCCTTGACAATACGGCTCAACTGCTCGGCAGGCCGACCGATACATACCTCAAACAACAGCTCGGCATCCGGTGTCTCCTCCTGCATCAGGGCTGTCAACCGGGCTTCTGCCTGCATCACCAAGGACGCATGCGCCGAAGCCTGCTCCACGGTGCCCGCCCAGTGATCCAGCACACTCGTATTAAGCACGTGGACCGCAACCACTGGAGATCCTGTCAGGCTGCCAATATGCACAGCCTGACGTAACGCAAAGGGGGAGGAGGCTGAAAAATCAATACCGACGATGATGGGTGCTTTGTTGTTCATGGGAATGGCAGGATGAGGATTTAAAAAGGATGTTTGCAGTAACAGCATCCGCACAGGTTGCAGTCCTGTCAAGACCGATCAGCCCGATTGTGGCCGGCGGCGTGCGGAATGGTTTTTTAACTAACAATTATGTCGCTTGAATCGGTTGGTGATCTGTTTTTCGATGCCGACGAGGAGGTAGGCGAAGGTGGCGACGGCGAGGATGCGCCACCAGGAGTCGAGGCCGATGGGCGCGGAGTGGAACAGCGCGTGCATCATCGGTGTGTAGGTGTAGATCAGTTGCAGCGCGACCATCGCCAGCGAGCCGAAGATGACCCAGGGATTCGAGAACAGGCCGATGGTGAACATCGAGCGGGTAAAGCTGCGACAGTTGAAGAGGTAGAAAAGTTCGACCATGACAAAGACATTCACGGCCACCGTCCGGGCCTCTGCCACGCTTGCGCCGCGTTGCTGTTCCCAGGCGAAGAGCGCGAAGCAGCCAGCGAGCAGGACCAGCGCGACTAACAGTATGCGCAGTTGTAGCCAGCCGGTGAGGATCGGCATCTTCGGGTCGAGTGGTGGTCGTCTCATGATCCCGCGTTCCATCGGTTCGAAAACGAGCATCAGGCCGAGCAGGACGGCGGTGGTCATGTTGATCCAGAGAATTTGCACCGGCAGGATCGGTAAAGTGGTGCCGGCGAAGATGGCGGCAAGGATGACCAGTCCCTCGCCGAAGTTCGTCGGCAAGGTCCAGACGATGAATTTGGTGAGGTTGTCAAACACCCCGCGGCCCTCCTCCACGGCGGCTTCGATCGATGCGAAATTGTCGTCGGTCAGGATCATGTCGGCGGCTTCCTTCGACACGTCGGTACCGGTAATACCCATGGCGATGCCGATGTCGGCCTGCTTGAGTGCGGGGGCGTCGTTGACACCGTCCCCGGTCATGGCGACGACCTGGCCGTGTGATTGCAGTGCCTTGACCAGGCGCAGTTTTTGCTCGGGCGCGACACGGGCGAAAACGGAGGTGGTTTCGGTGGCATCCGCCAGTTCCCCGTCGCTGAGTTTTTCCAAATCGCGACCGGAAAGTGCGACGACTTCGGTGCCGCCATCGAGTCCGATCTGTGCCGCGATCGCCTTGGCGGTGAGGACGTGGTCGCCGGTGATCATCTTCACGCGGATGCCGGCGCTCCGGCACTTGGCAACGGCCTCGATGACCTCGGGACGCGGCGGATCGAGCTTGCCCTGGATACCCAGGAAGGTGAGTTCTGCGGTGACATGCCCGTGGTCCAGACCATCATGGTCGGTGGGCATTTCGCGCCGGGCGAAGGCAAGCACACGCAGTCCCCGTGCGGCCATATCCTCGGCATGACGCAGCACGAGTGACCTGTCGAGCTGTCCGAGACCGCCGTCATCGGTGAGGGTGTGGGAGCAGCGTGTGATGATGGTTTCGACCGCACCTTTCATGTAGATGATCTTAGGCTCGCTACGGGTGCCGTGCAGGGTGGCCATGTATTGGTAATCAGACTCGAAGGGGATACTCTCTATCCGCGGCAAGCGTCCGACCATCTCCTCCCCGGAAAGCCCCGCTTTCTGCGCGGCGACGATGAGTGCCGCTTCAGTCGGGTCACCCTGCACGCCGGTGCGGCCGTCGTCATCACAAACGAGCTGTGAATCGTTGCACAGCAGCCCGGCGCCGAGTGTTTCAATAAGCGCGACATTTTCGCCAATGACCACGGGGGATTGCTGGTAGTGGATCTCCCCGTTTGTCTCGTAGCCACTGCCGGTGACGTGGTAGGTGCGCCCGCCCGCGTAAATTTCCTGCACGGTCATCTGGTTTTGCGTGAGCGTGCCGGTTTTATCCGAGCAAATGACGGTGGTACTGCCCAGTGTCTCGACGGCTGGCAGCTTGCGGATGATCGCACGTCGCCTGGCCATGCGGGAAACGCCGATTGCCAAGGTAATCGTCAGCGCCGCTGGCAGCCCCTCGGGGATCGCGCCGACGGCCAGGGCGACGGCGGCTACAAACATATCCACCCACGATTGTCCACGCAGGGTGCCGACGACAAACGTGACGGCGGCCAGCCCGAGGATCACGTATAGCAGCAAGCGACTGAACTGAGCGATCTTGCGTGTGAGCGGGGTCTGCAAATCCTCGGCTGTGTGCATCAGGCCCGCGATGCGGCCCATTTCGGTCCGGTCGCCTGTGGCAAAGACGATACCCTCGCCCTGGCCGTAGGTCACAAGCGTACCCGTGAAAGCAAGATTTGTGCGCTCGGCGAGGATTGACCCTTCACCTAACGACTCGGTCTGTTTTTCAACCGGCACGGATTCACCGGTCAGTGCGGCTTCCTCGATTTGTAAATTGCGCTGGTGCAACAGGCGCAGGTCGGCGGGAACACGGTCGCCGGACTGGAGCAGCACCACATCGCCGGGCACGAGCTGCACCGAGGGAATCCGCCGTTTTTCGCCACCGCGCCGCGCCGTGGCCTCGGTGACGACCATTGCCGCCAGCGCGTCGATGGCTTTCTCTGCCTTTGCCTCCTGAAGATAACCGATGACGGCATTGACGAAAACGACACCGAAGATGACGGAGGCATCCACCCACTCACCCAGTGCCACCGTAATCCCCGTGGCTGCGAGCAGGATATAGATCAGCGGCTGGTGGAACTGCAGCAGGAACCGCATCCATTCGCTGAGCCGTTTTCTTGCCGTCATTTGGTTTGGCCCGAATTGTCGCAAACGCGCCTCAATCTCGTTATCAGTGAGGCCTGAGGCTGCGTCTCCCTCCAGCAGCCCGACCACTTGATCGCCCGGCAACTCATGCCAGTTGATATTATTGAGCGTTTTCATGACCAACCCCTGACAGGGGCAGTTAGATTGAGGTTGTTCAGCCCGTTAGGCTGGGGCCGGCAAAGGTGGCATTGGCAAAAATACATCACGGATCCACCCAGCTGCATGGTAGTAAAATCCACCCGTTTTTAAAGCTCAAATGGACTCCCCGTCATTTTTTTGCAGACACCGTGAGAGAGCGGACTGGAAAATGCGGGTAGAGATGGAACACGCGGACCCATGCTCGGCTGCCCGGATGGCCACAACGCGTCCCGTGTGGTAGCCGTGGGTCAAGGTAGGACAGCTTTGTAAGCTGTCGGCTGGCTGAGCGCGGGTTGTCGGCAGCTTGCAAAGCTGCCCTACTAGACCACAATCGTCTGCTCGCGTTTGGGCCCGTTACCGATGTAGCTGACCGGTGCTCCGGCGAGTTCGCCGAGGCGGGTGAGGTAGGCGCGTGCGTTTTCAGGAAGGTCGTCCCAGGAGCGGGCACCAGTGGTATCGGTCTGCCAGCCGGGGAGTTCTTCGTAGACCGGCTGGGCACGGTTCCAGGCGGCGCGGTTGGCGGGTGGGAACTCGTGGCGTTGCCCGTCGATGTCGTAGGCGACACAGACGAGGATGCTTTCACGCTCGTCGAGGCCGTCGAGAATGGTGACGGCGAGGTCGGTGACTCCGTTGACCATGCAGGCGTAGCGGATCAGAACCATGTCGAGCCAGCCGCAGCGGCGGGGGCGGCCGGTGGTGGCGCCGAACTCCATGCCGCGGGCGTGGAAGTAATCAGAGATTTCGTCGTTTTCAGTGATGAACGGGCCGGAGCCGACGCGGGTGGTGTAGGCTTTACAGACACCGACGACGCGGTCGATGGCGGTCGGTGGCAGGCCGGAGCCGGTGCAGGCGCCGCCCGAGGTGGTGTTAGAAGAAGTGACAAAGGGGTAGGTGCCGAAATCGACATCGAGGAAAGAGCCCTGGGCACCTTCAAAGAGGATGGTTTTGCCGTCTTTCCATGCCTTGTGGAGAACAGGGATGGTGTTGGTGACGTGGGGGCGGAGTCGTTCGATGGCGGGGGCGACCGCTGCCCAGACCTGATCGACGGTGAACGTAGGCAGACCGTGTTTTTCCAGGATCTCGTTGGCATCATCGAGGCGGATGGCAATGAGTTCGCGGGCGGTGCCTTCCTCTAACATATCGGCGAGGCGTAGGCCGATCCGGTTTGCCTTGTCGGCATAGGTTGGACCGATGCCGCGCTTGGTGGTGCCGATTTTATTTTTGCCGAGCGCTGCTTCGCGGGCGGCATCAAGCTCGCAGTGATAGGGGAGCACGATGTGAGCGCGGTCGGAGATCAGCAGTTTTTCCGCAGGGACAGGGATGCCAGCTGTCTCGAGGTTGAAGATTTCCTTGCAAAGCCCGACGGGGTCCATGACGACGCCGTTACCGATGATGCAGGTCTTGCCTTCCCAGAGAATGCCTGACGGGACGAGGTGAAGGACGTATTTGGTATCGTTGGCAATGACGGTGTGGCCGGCGTTGTTGCCGCCCTGGCCGCGTGCAACGACATCAGCCGTTTCGGTGAGGTAGTCAACGATTTTGCCTTTTCCTTCGTCTCCCCATTGGAGACCGCAAATGATGGTGTTCATGTGGTGGAAGTTATTCGATATTTGTTATTGGTTATTGGGCGCAAGCGAGTGGTTGAGTTATTGGATGGTGATCGATTAGGAGGTGATGACGAAGGTTCCTAATAACCGATAACAAATAACTGGTAACTCTATCGAGCCTGCTCGATAAGCTCAGCGAACTCGGAGAAGAAATAGGTGGCGTCGTTGGGTCCGGGGGCGGCCTCGGGGTGGTACTGGACGGAGAAGGCGGGGAGATCCTTGTGGCGGAACCCCTCGACGGTCTGGTCGTTGAGGTTGATGTGGGTGATCTCGACGTTGTCCGGGAGGGAGTCGGGGTCAGAGGCAAAACCGTGGTTCTGCGCGGTGATGGATATTTTTCCGGTGCGTAGGTCCTTGACCGGCTGGTTGCCGCCGCGGTGGCCGAACTTAAGTTTGTAAGTGCTGCCCCCGAAGGCGTGGGTGAGGATCTGGTGGCCGAGGCAGATCCCGAACATGGGGGTCTTGCCGAGTAGTTTTTTGACTTCGGCATGGATGTAGTCCAGGGCCGCGGGGTCGCCGGGTCCATTGGAGAGGAAAACGCCGTCCGGGTTCATGGCGAGCACTTCCTCGGCGGTGGTGCGGGAGTTGACTACAGTGACGTTAAATCCACCTTGGCGGAGGTGGCGGAGGATGTCCCATTTGATACCGAAGTCGAAGGCGACGATGTTGTACTTTATTTCCGGAAGCTCGATGTAGTTGCCGACTTGTCCGGTCGAGGGGCTGGGGATGGTCCACTGGCGTGACTCGCCATGCCAGACGTAGCTTTCCGGGGTGGATACTTCTTTGACAAAATCAGAGCCCGCCATGGGAGCTGATTGCTGGGCGGCTGTGATGGCATCTTCCGCCGAGAGTTCGGTGCTGATACATGAGCGCATGGCGCCCGCCGAGCGCAGGTGCTTGGTCAGGGCGCGGGTGTCGACCCCTTCGATCCCGATGATTTTGTGTTCGGAAAAATAATCCGGCAGCGACTGGCGCGAGCGCCAGTTCGACGCGATCGGGGAGAGCTCACCGATGACAAAGCCACGGATGTGAGGCTGGCTGGACTCGGCATCCTCCGGGTTGACCCCGTAGTTGCCGATCAGCGGATAGGTCATGGTGACGATCTGGCCACGGTAGGAGGGGTCGGTGATAACTTCCTGATAACCAGTCATTGAGGTGTTGAAGCAAACCTCTCCGGTGGTGGTTCCAGTGTGGCCGAAGGCTTCACCTTCAAATGTGCGTCCGTCTTCGAGTGCGAGGATTGCTTTCATGGGAACTATCGTTACCTGCCCCGATTGAGTGGGGCGGCGGGCGCAGCCTGAGTTGCCGCGCGGGAAGATTCAAGTTTGAAGTTGAAGAACACAGAGATTCGTCGGCCGATTACTCAAATGCCAGGGCATTCAGTGCTTTCTGGAGTGTCATACCCAGGGATTTATGGTAACCGGACTCGGCTTTGACGACCAGCCAGTAGACCTTGCCGCTTTGGGTTTTGATGGCGAAGGGTTCGGTGGCGTGGACATCATTGTCGGCTCCGCCGCTCTGCATGTCCTCGTATCCGCGCAGCTTGAGGTTGTTAAGTGCCGGGATTTGGTAGTTTTTCCATTTCTGGGGGAGCCAGCGTTGGATCTCGAACTCGATGGCCGCGCCCTCGTCCATGACGTTGGGTGCTTCCTTGAGCTTGGTGGTGAATGGTTTGGTGGTGATATAAACATCCACCTGTCCGTACTCGAGACGTTTATCGTTTTCGGGCATGAAGCGGACGATCATCGCGCTGCCGTCCTTGGCCACCAGCCACTTCGGCTGCCATTGTTTGCCGAGTTTGAGCACTGGCTGCGGTAGTGTGGTTGCCGGCTTTTGCTCAGTGAGGTCACGACAGGCGTCGTTGATGGCTCTGTTAAAAGCAGAGACCGCCACGCGGCTCGCGTTTTTGGGGATGGGTTTCGGTGCCTTGGCAAAAACAGGGGTGGCAAGCAGCGCGGCAAGTGTGATGAGTGCGAGGGGTTTCATGGTGGTTTTTTTGTTGTTATTATTTTTATTGAGGCCCGCTATTTAACGAGGGAGCAGAAGGTGTCTTCTGCCGGGGAGTTGCCCTGGGTAAGGCTGGCTGCACCATTGGCGGCGAGGTGATTGAGGCAGTGGTAGACGTCCTCAGGATCAGCTCCTATGCTTGCTGCAATTTTATCGGCTGTCAAGTCGTCCGGAGTGAGGGCGGCCTTCACTTGCTGCAGGAGGTCGAGGAAGATACCGGCGGCCTTTTTACCCGCTTCCACACCGGGCTGGTGGTAGGCGTTGATGTTGACCAGGAGGGCGTAGATGGAGACGGCGCGCTCGAACAGGGCGATCAGCGCACCGATGGTGCGGGCGTTGACTTCCTCGATGGAAAGGGTGATGGACTTGCGGCCACTTTCATAGAGGGCAGTCCGGGTACCGCGCATAAACCCCTGGAGGTAATCGGCAGCGATGGTGCCGGGGTCGACTTCGACGCTTTCGCCGGTGCGTCCTTTTCTGACTTCGATGAAGGTGGCAAAGAAATTGGCGACCCCGTCGCGCAGCTGCTGCACATAGGCATGTTGGTCGGTGGAGCCTTTGTTACCATAAACGGCGATGCCCTGATGGACGGTGTTGCCGTCGAGATCCTTTTCCTTTCCTAATGACTCCATCACAAGCTGCTGGAGATATTTGGAAAAGAGCACCAGTGAGTCCTTGTAGGGAAGGACGACCATGTCTTTTTCACCCTTGCCGTTGCCGGCGTGATGCCAGGCGAGAGCGAGCTGCATGGCTGCGTTATCTGTGGTGCTGGGGACGCGGGTGCGCTCGTCCATGGCCTTGGCACCATCGAGCAGAGCATCAATATCGATCCCTTGGAGTGCTGCCGGGACGAGGCCGACCGTGGACATGACCGAAGTGCGACCGCCTACCCAGTCCTCCATCGGGAAGGTGGCGAGGAAGCCATGGTTAGCCGCGAATTTGTACAGCTGGGAGCCCTCGCCGGTGATGGCAACGGCGTGTGGACCGAAATCAAGGCCGGTGGATTCATAGGCTGATTGCGCTTCCAGCATCCCGTTACGAGTCTCCGGTGTGCCGCCGGATTTGGATACGACCAGTGACAAGGTCTTGCCAAGCCCGCCATGGGTGCCGCTGATGATTTCGGAAAGCGTGGTGTCGATACCGGCGGGATCGGTGTTATCGAAGAAAAATGTTTTCAGCGGGCTGTCGGCGCCGAGGGCCTCGTAGATGAACTGGGGGCCGAGGGCCGAGCCGCCGATGCCGATGACCAGCAGGTTTTCAAAGCGGGCACCTTTCGGGGTGGTGATGTCACCACGGCGCACCTTGAGGGCAAACTCCTTGAGGTCAGCGATGGGCTGGGTGATTTGTTTTTTGATTTCCCCGTTAGGCGCGAGCTCAGCGTTGCGCAGCCAGTAGTGGCCGACCATGCGCCCTTCATCCGGGTTCATGACCTCGCCCGCCTCGATGGCCTTGATGCCGTCGAAGGCACGGGTGATCTCGCTTGAAAGTGAATCCGCGTAGTTGGCGGGGATATCCATCCGTGAAGTGTCGATGGAGAACCCGAGCTCAGGGTAGCGGGTGAGAGAGTCTTGGTACGTTTTCCAATTAGCGGGTGTTGCTGGTGTGGACATGGGGGGATTTATGTGCCGCGAGCCACAATATTCAAGAGCTTACTGGTTCAGATGTGACATTTTCTATCGACGGATCCGTCTAGGGGCATGTAACCTACTATTTGATCATGATTAAAAAATTAGCAGCTGAATTGATGGGCACCTTCTGGCTGGTGCTGGGCGGGTGTGGAAGCGCGGTACTTGCCGCCTATTTCCTCGACAAGCCGGGGGGAGTCAACCTCGGCATCGGCTTTGTCGGTGTGGCCTTGGCCTTCGGGTTGACCGTGATGACCATGGCGTATGCGATCGGTCATATTTCCGGTTGTCACCTGAATCCAGCGGTATCCGTGGGACTCTGGCTGGGTGGACGGTTTCCAGCCACTCACCTGTTACCCTATGTGGTCGCCCAGGTGGTCGGTGGTATTGCCGGGGCGGGAGTTCTTTTTCTCATTGCTTCAGGAAAAACAGGCTTCGAGGCAGCCGGATTTGCGTCGAACGGCTTTGAAAAGCTGTCACCGGGTGGATACGGCATGGGGGCTGTCTTCCTCTGCGAGGTAGTCATGACCTTCATGTTCCTGATGATCATTCTCGGTGCCACTGCCAAAAAGGCACCGGCGGGCTTTGCCCCGATCGCCATTGGCCTCGGGCTCACCCTCATCCACCTGATCAGTATTCCAGTTTCCAACACCTCGGTAAACCCGGCCCGGAGTCTGGCCTCGGCGCTGTTTTCGACAGAAGGGCACCTGTCCCAGGTCTGGCTTTTCTGGGCTGCTCCCATTCTTGGTGCGGCGCTGGCTGGCATCGTCTACAAATGGCTCGGTAGCGAAGACTGATTCCTTATTTACGGCTGTCTCACTTTACCCCTAACCTGAAAATCCGCGCGAATTCGCGTGTCCAAACCGCTTCGGGGTTGCTATCCCGGGGCGGTTTTGTTTTTCTGCGGACCGTATGGCAGCTGTGCGAGAGCCCCTGGAGGCATTAAAGGAGTTTTTCGGCTTCGACGGATTCCTCGACGGGCAGGAGGAAGTGGTGGACCAGATCCTGTCGGGGCAGGATGGTCTGGTGGTGATGCCGACAGGTGGTGGTAAATCGCTTTGCTACCAACTTCCCGCCATGTGCCTTGATGGCGTGACGCTCGTGGTGTCGCCCCTCATCGCCCTGATGAAGGACCAGGTGGATGCCCTTCAGAAAAAGGGCATACCGGCCACGATGATCAACTCGACCCTCGGGTGGCCCGAGCAGCGGGACCGGATCGACCGGATGAGGTCGGGGGAGTATAAGCTGGTTTACATTGCACCGGAAAGGTTTCGCGCCGAGTCATTCATGGCGGCGCTCAAGGATATCAACGTATCACTTTTCGCCGTCGATGAGGCCCACTGCCTGAGCCAGTGGGGGCATGATTTCCGTCCAGAGTATATGCGCCTCGGGAAAGTGCTGGAGAAAATGGGCCGCCCCCAGGCACTGGCACTCACGGCCACAGCAACGCCGATTGTTAGAAAAGACATCCTCGGTGTGCTCGCCCTGCGTGATCCGTTCGAAACGGTGAGTGGATTCAGTCGACCCAACCTGTCGCTGGCGATCACATCGGTGGACAAACATACGGCGAAGTATGCCCGGCTCAGGGAGATCATAAGCAATTGGAAAACGGGGATTGTGTATTGCTCCACCCGCAAGCGTGTTGAGGAAGTGGCGGAGACCTTGTTTGGCTGGGGGGTCAAATGCATCGCTTACCACGGTGGTATGAATGAGAAGGAGCGGGAGCGGACGCAGAACGAGTTTATAAGCCGCAAGGCGGATGTGGCGGTGGCAACCAATGCCTTTGGTATGGGCATTGACCGGTCGGATGTGCGTTTTGTGGCCCATTTTGAAATCCCCGGCAGCGTGGAAGCCTATTATCAGGAAGCCGGGCGGGCGGGCCGGGACGGCGACGAGGCCTATTGCGAGTTGTTTTTCAACTATGCCGATACGAGAACACAGGAATTCTTTATCGAGGGTGCCAACCCGGGGTACCAGCAAATTTGTAACATCTATCAGTTTTTGCAAAATGATGCTGATGAGAACTTCGAAGTCCGCAGGACCATGGACGAGATGGCGGAGGGGGCAGGGATGAAAAATGGCATGGCTGTCGGCTCGGCCCTGGCGGTCCTGATGCGCGGCGGCTATGTCGAGCGTTTTGATATCCCTGGCAAGCGCATGAAGGGGACGCGCCTCAAGCGCCCGGATGTGCTTGTCCGCGACCTGGACATCAACCGGGAGGCACTGGAGGAAAAAGAGCGCCGCGACCGGCAGAAACTCGATGCCATGGTGCAGATGTGTTATGGTCGGCAGTGTCGGCAGCAGGCGATCCTGGAGTATTTTGGTGAAGACAACGCCGGCACCTGCGGCACCTGTGATGTCTGTTCGGATGCCTTCGGCGGCGATGCGCGGACCGCCAAAAACGATGCCGAGGAATTGATCGTCCGCAAGGCGCTGAGTGGCGTTGCAAGGATGAGCCGGAAAACAGCCAATGGCTGGGAGGGCCGGTTTGGGCGTGGCCGGGTCGTACAAATGCTGATGGGCAGCAAATCCCAGGAGATTCTAAGGGTCCGCCTCAACACGCTGAGCACCTACGGTCTACTCAAGGAAATGGGCACGGCGTATCTGAACGAACTGTTTCGCGCCATGCATGACGCCGGACTGGTGTTTACCCAGAAAGGTGAATACCCCTTGCTGACGTTGACACCACTCGGGGAAAAAGTGATGTTAGGTAAGTCGCGCTGCCGGATCGTCTGGCCGGAACGGCATGCGCCCACGGCAATGGCCGGCGGAGAGGGGGTCGTGCTGGAAGAGTTTGATTTCGACTCCAGGTTGTATTCCAGGCTCAAGGACCTGCGCGCGGCGCTGGCCAGGGAGGACGGTATACCTCCCTATCTGGTTTTTCCTAACAAGACACTGGAGTGTTTTACCCGGTTACGCCCTCAAAGCATGGAGGCGGGAATGCGTATCAAGGGAGTAGGGACGGTCAAGGCGGGGAAGTATCTACAGCCTTTCATCGATGAGATAGCCAAGCACTGATTCTAAGTAGCGTTCTGCAAATGAGCAAATGATATTGCATAGAGACAGGATCAGCGTATAGCGCGATCATGGTCACATTAGATCACAGTCCAGTCCACTCAGATCCTGGAATTCTCGGAGGGGCGCTTGTTTTCCGAGGGACAAGAGTCAAAGCCCAAACTTTGCTCGATCAGATTAAAGAAGCTATAGAAACCTCGTCAACGGGTTGCTATATCCCAATAAAATAAGCCGAACTCTGAATCCAGTGACGTGTTGTTAGTTTGAAAGATACACAATCACTAAACCAGACACACTATCATGAACCTTACTCGGAAGCTATCAAAAATACGGGGACGAAAATTACTGGTCAATCGTCACTACCAAGCTTAGACTTCCTCAGGTATGGACGCATTGATCGAACATGTAGAAGATGGCAGGGAGCTAAGCTCGCGGGAGATAGATGTAGCCGTGGAGATGCTGCTGAGTGACAGTGTCAGCGATGCCAAAAAAGCGCGTTTCCTGAAAGGGCTAACAGTTAAAGGCGAAACCGCGACGGAGTTGGCCGGGTTTGTGGAAGCATTCCTGGAACATGCCGTTGATCCGGGTGTCTCGGAAATGGAGTTTGACGGGCCTACGATTGATGTCTGTGGCACGGGTGGTGACAAACTGAACCTGTTTAATGTTTCCACGACCAGTATGTTTGTCATCGCGGCTGGAGGAGCAGTGGTAGTGAAACATGGAAACCGGGGGATTACTTCGAAAAGCGGTGGTGCCGATGTGTTGGAAGCTCTGGGGGTCAAGCTTGAGCTTCAGCCAAAGGATTTTCGCCGTTGTTTGGAAGTGGCGGGCGTTGGTTTTCTCTTTGCTCCGCTCTATCACCCTGCGTTCAAGTCGGTTGTGGGTGTAAGGAAAATGCTTGCCGCCGAGGGCGTGCGGACGATCTTCAATTTGATCGGGCCTCTCTTGAACCCCGCGCGGCCTGAATGCCAGCTTGTCGGTGTCTGTGATCCGGATATGGATTCGGTGTTCGCTGATATTCTGCAACGTCTTGGCCGCGACAGCGCCTGGGTCGTGCATGGCTCGACGGCTGACGGGGGACCTGTCGATGAAGTGAGTTTGTTAGGCTCAACCCGGGTTTGTAAATCGGGACGTTATCAGGAGTTGGTCGACGAAGAAGTGTCTCCCGAGGATTTTGGTATGTCCGTATGCGACGTTGCCGATTTGGAAGGTGGTGATGCCGGGGTGAACGCAAAAATCCTCACCGATATTCTCAGTGGAAAAGAGACGGGCCCGAAACGCGAGATGGTGTTGCTCAATGCCGGTGCTGGTCTGGCCTGCGCAGGATTGGCCGATACGATGGGGCAGGGGGTGTCACTTGCCGCGGAACTAATTGATTCAGGGCAGGCATTGGAAAAATTACACCGTCTCCAGGAAGTCTCGAAATCGGTGGGTGATTAGACGGTAAAGCGTGCGGAGTCAGCCCATGACCGGTTGTTTTCGTTTTTTGTAATTGTCACGACTCTGTGACATCCTACAACTAGGTAGCTATCAAAATAAACCCTTATAAAAATCCATCATGAGCCCGCACGTTAAACCCACCAAGATTCCGCAGGAAA